>JAKAVX010000234.1 GCA_021827465.1 Deltaproteobacteria bacterium
CGGAAAAATTGCCGCCAACGCCTCAGGCCCGATCGGCGCGCCGTCGGGGCCGAGCGGCGGCGCCGGCGGACGCGGCATGTCGGACACCACATTGTACCAGTGGGTCGGAATTTCCGACTCGTCGAGCAGAAATTTCACTTGTGACATTTGAGATGGGCTTCCATTTTCACGCTGAATCAACCCGGCATTAACACCCGGTAGTTTGAAAACGCAAGATGCTGACGGGTTTCGAATCCAGGCAATGATTTATTGGCGCGGCGTCGGGCTGAGGTTCGTCCGATGATGGCTTCTCGAATTCGTTCGCAAGCACCAGGCTGGCGAAAGTGGACTCGCGGAGAATCGCGGATTCCTCTTCACATGCGGATGTTCCACTCTGGCGGGACCTCGTGGCACTTCCATGGCGGTGCCATGTTGCGATGAGTCCCAATGACCCCGACCGTGTTGTCCCCCCCTTGTACGAACGGCTTCCGTATCTTCACCCATGTTGATTTGGGCCGGTCCCTGACTGCATGATGCAGTACACGGGGACGCCGGACGGCGTGGATTTTGTGGCAACGAGCGAGCCGGAACACAGTAGGATGCTTACCGCGGCGGAAGCCGCGAACCAGTTGGGAGTAAAGGTGGGGACCCTTTACGCCTACGTCAGCCGCGGATGGCTCAAGAGCTATCGGCGGCGTGTCGGGCGTCAGGCGCTGTACCGGCGCTCCGATATCGAGGCGCTGCGCGGGCTGGTCGCTCCCGAGCGCGGTCGTCGTGCGCGCAGCGTTCCGGACGCGTCCTCGTGGGTTACGGTCGCGCAGCCCAAGAGCGCCGTCGAGCTTTCCGGCGTCATCGTTACCGAGTCTGCAGTAAGCTCGATTATCGAGAAGCGTCTTGCCTACCGCGGTTATCCGATAGAGGAAGTGGTCGCGCACGCCTCGTTCGAAGAGACCTGTTTGCTGCTATGGAAGGGCGAGCGTCCGGGCGAGCCCGAAGGTGCCAAACTTCGCGATGCGATCGCAGCGGCAAAGCTCCCCGCCGCGGTCTCCGCATCAATCGCCGCGCTTGGCGAGGACGCCCCGCCTCTCCTTCGGCTTTCCGCGATGATGCCGAGCCTCGCAGCCTGGGAGCATCGCAGCGGTTCGCTCTCCGCGCCCGAGCGCGCATGGCGGATAATCGCGATGGTGCCGCTGCCGCTTGCGCGAAAGCCCAGGGCTTCCGTCGGCGTCGAAGGCGGGATGGCCGAGCGGCTCCTCAAATGCGTCGCGGGCACCTCGGCCTCGGACTGGGAGCGCGCGGCGATGAACCAAATCCTGGTCGCATGCGCCGAACATGAGATGAACGCGTCCACGTTCGCGGCGCGCGTCGTCGCGAGCACCGGCGCCGACCTCTACGCTTCGGTGCTGGCCGCGCTATGCTCGCTTTCCGGCCCGATCCACGGCGGCGCGTGCGATCGGATCGAGCGGATGTTTGCCGACCTCGAAGCGGGAAAGAAGCTCGACGATCTTTTCGACGCCTTCACGCGCGAGCGCCGTCTTCCTCCCGGCTTCGGCCATCATATTTACCCCGACGGCGATCCGCGTGCGGTCCTGCTCCGGGAAACCGCCGCCGCGATCGCGCAGCACAAGGGACGCACGCTCTACGCGACCGCGCTCAAGGTCGAGCAGGCGGTATGGAAGCGCGAGCGGCTTCGTCCGAACCTGGATTTCTATCTTACCGTGTGCGCACGGATGCTCGGTTTCAGGCGCGGGCTGCCGGCTGCGATCTTCGCGGTCGGGCGATGCGCCGGATGGATCGCGCACAGCCTCGAGCAATACCAGAACAACCGCCTGATTCGGCCGCGGATGCGCTACCGCGGCGTTCCAATCCGCCACTGGGAAACTCGAGTCTGAACGTTTGCTCGCACGTTCGGTTGTGGGACCACTAAAGCCCTCGCCCGTGTCGGGAGAGGTTGAGCGATCGACGCGGGCTCTGCGACCGTGCCCGAAAGTCTTTGACGGGCGGCGGGCGCAAGTCGTATTGAAAACTGGGGGGCTGCCGCATGAAGGCGATTGCAAAGACCCGTCCCACGCTCGGCGCCGAGGTAATCGATCTTCCGGTCCCGCGTCCCGGCCCGAATGAACTCCTGGTAAAAGTCGCCGCATGCGGAATCTGCGGCTCCGACCTTCATATCTATCTGTGGGAACTCGGCGCGGAGCGAATCACGGGCCGCCTTCCGTTCGTGCTCGGCCATGAGCCTGCCGGCGAAGTGATCGAAACCGGCTCGGGCGTGAGCGGATTTCGTCCCGGCGACCGGGTCGCGCTCGATCCCTTCGGCCATTGCGGGCGATGCGGCCCGTGCCGCGCCGGACGATTCCATCTTTGCGCCGCGCCGACCACGCTCTCCGGCGCGTTCGCCGAATTCACAATCGCGCCCGTCGCGAATGCGCATCTTGTGCCGTCCACGATGGACTTCGAGCAGGCCGCGATGCTGGAACCGTTCGGCACCGGACTGCATGCAGTCGAGCAATCGTGTCTTCGTGCGGGCGACAGCGCTGTAATCGAGGGACCCGGCCCGATCGGGCTCAGTATCGCGCTCGCGGCGCGTTCGCTCGGCGTGACTTCGATCGTCGTGACCGGGCTCGGCGTTGACGCGGAGCGGCTCGCGATGGCCGAGCGGATAGGGTTTCGCACCGTCGTCGCGGATCGCCCCGGATGGCTCGAAGAGGCGCGCGCGATGCTTCCCGCGGACGGCGCCGACGCAGTATTCGACGCGTGCGGGATGCTGGATTCGCCGCGCGAGCTGCTGCGGCGCGGCGGTGAGCTCGTCGAAGTCGGATGGCCCGCGCGCGACCTTCCCGCCGCGGAGCTGCGCGCGCTTTTCTTCCACGGCGTCACGCTTATCAATTCCAGAATCCGTACTCCCGAGACGTGGCGGCGGGCGATCGCGATGGTTGCGTCGGGAAACGTCGATCTGCGCCCGATGGTGACGCATCGTTACGACATTTCGCGCGGAATCGAGGCGTTCGAACTGCTCCGCGCGCGCGGCGGACTCAAGGCGCTGGTTATTCCCGGCGCGTGACCGCGAAAAGCGCGTCGCGAACCGATGGAGCTTCAAGCCAGGAGGTAAAGGGGATGAAAGACGGATTCAAAATCGTCGATGTCGATACCCACCTGATGGAGCCGGAGTACGTATTCGAGCGATATATCGACGCGCGCTACAAGTCCGCGGCGCCGCGCGTTGCGGTCGCGCCGGAATCGGGCCGGCGCACCTTCATGGTCGAGGGCGAGCCGTTCACGCGCGAAAAGGGCAAGTACCCAATGGCCGCGCCGGGCTTCCTCGAGGCGGTGCGCAAGGCGATGCAGCGCTTCGAGCGCACGATGAAACAGGGATTCAGCGTCGAGAGCAGATTGCAGGACATGGACGAGCAGGGCGTGGACGTTCAGATCGTCTATCCCACCGTCGCGGGCCAGATGCTCGGGCGCGAGTTCGAGGACTCGAAGCTGCTCGCCGCGTGCTGCCGCGCCTACAACGACTGGAGCGCGGACTTCTGCTCGAACGCTCCCGAGCGCCTCAAGTGGGCGGCGATTCTGCCGATGCAGGACGTCGGCGAATCGCTCAAGGAAGCGGGGCGCGCAGCCAAAAACGGCGCGATCAGTTTTTACGTCCGTCCCAACCCGGTCAGAGGCCGCACGATCTTTCACGAAGATTATTTGCCGCTGTGGGCCGAGGTGGAAAAGCTCGGCTTTCCGATTTCGACTCACGATTCCGGCTCGGCCTCGGTGCCGTCGTTCGGCGATCGGATGGATACTCACGTAACCGGCCACATCCTGTCCCATCCGTTCGAGGCGATGGCCGCGATGGCGGGTCTTATCTGGTACGGAATTATCGAAAAATTCCCGAAGCTCCGGGTTGTGCAGGTCGAGGCGGACGCGGGATGGGTTCCCTACTGGCTGCAGCGGATGGAGCAGCATTGGGACTTCAGCGGCAACTCCGAGCACGAGTATTTGAAGCGTCGCCCTACCGAATACTTCAAGTCGAACTTCTTCGTCGCGTTTCGCGGCGACGAGCCGACGATGAAATCCGCGATCGAGCTGGTCGGGGACGGGAACTTCCTGTGGGACACCGATTATCCGCATCCTGACGGCACCTTCCCATGGGGACTCGGCGCGATTCTGAAGCAGCCGATCGCGGATGAGAGCAAGCGCCGAATCCTGTGGGACAACGCGGTGCGCGCCTTCAACTTGGGCTAGACGATTCGCGGCGGTTAAGATGACCCGCGAGAATTTCGGCGGGAGAATGTATCGATGAGTGAAAAACCGGAAATCGCAACCGACGAGCAGATCGCCAGTGCGGCGCAACTCGTTCTCGATGCGTCCTATCCGATCGCGCTCACCGGCGCCGGGATGTCGGTCGAGAGCGGCATCCCGCCGTTTCGCGGTCCGGGCGGGCTCTGGACAAAATACGGCGAGCCGCCGATGAACGATTTCCAGGTCTTCATGTCCGATCCGAAGCGCGGATGGGAAAAGCGGCTCGCGCGCCGCAACGACGAACTGTTCGCGCCGCTCAGAGACGCGAAGCCCAACCCCGGCCACTTCGCGCTCGCCCGTCTCGAGGAGATGGGCGTCCTCAAGTTCGTGATCACGCAGAACGTCGACGATCTCCATCGCCAGGCCGGCCAGAAGGCGCTCGCGGAGATCCACGGCAACTGGAAGCTGGTTCGATGCCTCGATTGTGTCGCGCGCTTTGGATGGGACGAGGTGAGCCTCGAAGTGCTGCCGCCGCGATGCCCGAAGTGCGACGGGATGCTCAAGGCTGATACGGTTTCGTTCGGCGAGCCGATACCGATGGACGTGTTGCTGCGATGCCAGCAGGAGTCGGCGCGCGCCGATCTCGTTATCGTCGCCGGAACGTCGGCCTCGGTTTATCCCGCCGCCGGTTTCGCGCTCGAAGTCAAGGAACGCAGCGGCGTGCTGATCGAGGTGAATCTCTACGAGTCCGAGATCACGCGGCTTTGCGACGTGAGCCTGCGCGGTGGCTCGGCGGTGGTGCTCCCGCGCCTGGTCGAGGCGATATCGGCGCGCCGGCGCGCCTCGCTGTCGTAACCGGAGATTCGCACGGAGCGACGCGCCGCCGCGTCGCGACTGCGCGGCCGATGCTTACTTCGCGGGTTTCGCGTTCGACTCCCCCTGATACATCTTCAGCACCGACTCAGTCTCGGCGTCGGCGGGATAGAACACTTCGACGTGCAGTTCCTGGAGCGTAACGTCGTGCGGCGTC
>JAKAVX010000235.1 GCA_021827465.1 Deltaproteobacteria bacterium
CGTAACGAAGATCGGCACGGTGGGCGCGGTCGCGTCGCTGGAGCGGCCCGAGGCGACTCGCCAGCTCGGCTTCCGGGCGGACAGGATGCTGTTTCCGCTGGCGATGCGCGCGCCGCGTATCGCGGCAGTCGAGCTTGCGATGGCGCGGCGAATTCCGGCCGAGATGCTGCGCCAGTCGCTCATCAGGGAATTGCTGTCGGCCTCCGATCGGGCGGTTATCGGCGCGCTCAGCGCAAAGGACGCAACCGACTTTTTCTACGAGGCGTTGCGCTCGGGCGTGCGCGGCGTGATCGAGGACTATCGCGTGCTCGGCAGTCCGTGGGGTTTCGAACTCGAACAGATCAAGACCGAGGTGATCCTGTGGCAGGGCGAGGAAGACATGCTCTCGCCGAGGGATCACGCGCGCCGGCTGGCGGAGCATATCCCGCACGCGCGGCTAATCGTGTTGCCGAATCGCGGCCATTTCCTGCTCCGGCTCGAGATGGCGCGCATCCTCGACGAACTCATTTCCTGATTGCGACCCCGCACGCGCGCCGCCTCGTGTGCGACACTACGCGTGAGCGGTGCCCGCGCTGCACCGCCAAGCGATCGGCGGCCACGCCCCGTCGCTTCGCCGCGCCTCTTTTTCCATCACTCTGACCGCTCTCCAGTCCTGTCAGGCTCTCCCTTCCCGTCATCCTGAGCGCAGGCTGCCGAAGCGAAGGGTATCGCGGCCGCCGTCCGTGCGGACGCGTCGTCATCGCTATGCGTCTCGGGCCATCCGAGCGCCGCGGTTTCGATTCGCGGGCCGTGCAACTGGATGACACGGTCTTCGTCGGGATGGCGCTCGCGAAGCCATCGCGCGACGATCTGCATCGGTTCGAGTTCCTCGCGCACAACCGGGCGCGCCTTGTAGCGCTCGAAATTTTCCGCGACGAATCGCGTCGCCTCGCGCGCGTCCTCTAATGAGCGAATCTCGTACGACGCGGCGAGCCTGCCCGAGAGCATGATATGCGCGGCGCGATCGCCCTCCGCGCCGGTCACGATCACGACGTTGTTCTCGACGACGACCTGGCTCAGCCTGCTCACCCGCGAGGACAACGCCGCGAGCGCTTCGAGATCGCGATGGAGCCTGTTCGCCTCTTCGAAGCGCATCGCACTCGCCGCCTGCTCGCGCGCGCGCGCAAGCTCGCCCATCAGCGGACCGCTTCTGCCGCGCAGGAACGCAACCGCCCTGCGCACGCGCTCCGCATAGGAATCCTCATCGACCGTGAGATTGCACGGCGCCGCGCAGTGACCGATCTGCCCATACATGCACGGCGAGAACGACTCTTCGGGCACGAGCTTGCCCGTGCAGGTTCGCAGCCCGAGCATCCGCGAGAGCGCGCGCACCGAGCGCTCGACGCCCTGTCGCCCGATAAACGGCCCGGTCTGCATCACGCCCCGTTTGGCCGAGAGCTTCGTGCTGATAACGATACGCGGAAAGTCGTCCATCAGGTCGAGCCGGATGAAATACGCCGGCGCGGCCGCCTTCAGCATCCTGTTGTACGGCGGCTTGAGCTCGCGAATGAGCCTCGCCTCCAGCAGCGCGGCTTCGAGCGACGATCGCGTCTCGCGGGTCTCGATCTTCCATACGTGGCCGATGAGATCGGCGGTTTTCGCGCTCACGCTCGAATTGAAGTACGACGCGACCCGATCGCGCAGCCGGCGCGCCTTGCCGACGTACAGCAGATCGCCGCGCTCATTGTGCATCAGGTACACGCCGGGCGCCTGGGAAATCGCCGCGATCTCCTCGGGCACGACGTGACGCTCGATCCTTCGTCCCGCCGCGCCGCGCTGGTGGTCGTCGATCAGCCGGTCGAGGCGCCCGAGCCCCATCCGGCTTGCGATATCGATAAAGATGGAGAGCAGTTCCGCCGCCATCCGCGCGTCCCCGAGCCCGCGATGCCGTCCTTCGAGCGATAGTCCGAAATGCTCGGCGAGGGCGTCGAGCCGTTTTCGTTTGAGCGAGGGCAGGAACCGGCGCGCCATCTTGAGCGTGCACAGAACGGGATTCTCGAGCCCGAGTCCGAACAGGCGGCGGAACTCGAAATCGAGGAACGAGTAGTCGAACGCGGCGTTATGCGCGACCATCACCGAGTCGCCGATGAAATCGCGGAACGACGGCAGCACCTCCTCGATCGGCGGCGCCTCGCGCACCATCTCGTTGCTTATCGAAGTAAGCCCGGTGATGAAGCGCGGGATCGGTCCGTAGGGGCGAACCAGGGTCTGGAACGACTCCATGATGCGTCGCCCGTGCATCCGGTACGCGCCGATCTCGATTATCGTGCCCGGCCCGGCGCGCCCGCCGGTGGTTTCGAGGTCGACGACCGTGAAGCGCGCCTCGTCGAGCGCGACCCGCAGGGCCTGGTTTCGCCGGAGCGACCATAGACCCGTTCCCGCGTCGAAGACGAAGTTCGGGTCCGCGTCGAGCATCGTGCGCACCAGCCGCGCGCCAAGCTCCGGGTCGGAGCCCGCGCCGCTCAGCAACAGGGCCACCAGCTCGCCGGCGTCGGCTCCCGCCGGACGCGAGGCGAGAAAAGCGTGCAGCTTTTCCCTGATTGTCGCGTGATTTGCCGCCGGAGACCTGCCCGAACGGCTCTCGGATTCCTCCGCCACCTTCCCTCCGCAAAGCTAAATCGCTAGCAAAGGCGCACCCGCCGTCGCAACAAAAAGAACTCGCGCTCTTCAAGTCCGGCGCTGGAAATTCTAAAATGTGGACATACGGAGTCGACTATGGAACGCGTGGAATTGACACGGGAATGCGAGGCTATCGAGATCCCGGCCGGCAATAAGATCACCCTGGAAAAGGGACTAGAAGTTTTGATCGCCCAGTCGCTCGGCGGGACCTACACGATACAGGTTCCGGCCTACAGCGGCCTCTACCGTATTTCGGGAAAAGACGCCGACGCTCTAGGCAAAGAAGTGCAGGAAGCCGCCGGCGCGAGCGCGTCCGGCGATCTCGAAGCTGCCGTCTGGGAGCAGCTCAAGACCTGCTACGACCCCGAAATCCCGGTCAATATCGTGGACCTCGGCCTGGTTTACGGGATGCAGGTCACGCCCGAGTCCGACGGCACCAGCCGCGTCGACGTCAAGATGACGCTCACGGCGCAGGGATGCGGGATGGGCGCGTCGATCGCGCATGACGCACAGCAGAAGCTGATGATGCTGCCGGGGGTGTCGGAGGCCAACGTCGAGCTGGTGTGGGATCCGCCCTGGAACCCGCAGATGATCTCGCCCGCAGGCCGCGAACGCCTCGGCTTGGACTAAGAGCGCCCAGCAAGGCTCCCAGTCTCGCGCAGGCAAGAGGGCGGCAACCGGAACAGGCGGCCGGACAAACACAGCCCGCATCGTGCGCGAGAATGGGTGAGCCCCGAAGCTCCTCTTCCGTCACTCTGAGCGTAAGCGAAGAGTCCCCGCGAAGCGGGATGACGAAATAAAGTCCCCTTCGGCGGATTCTTCACTTCGTTCAGAATGATGCCCACGTTGACAGGTGTTCCCGGTTGACCAACCCTTTCAGTAAGAAGCTGGCGAACCTCAAGGCTTCCGTGACCCTTCACGACGCGCACTGCAATTTCCTGCGGATTCGCTGCACACTGCGCATCACGCCTGCGATGGCCGCTGGCGTCGCGAATTGGCTATGGTGGGGCAATTGATTTACGACTTCAAGGTTTTCCTGGAACCCGACGAGACACGGCGGATACGTGGCCGTCTGTCCGGCGCTGCCGGGGTGCTACAGTCAGGGCGAAGCGGTCGCCGAGGCGATGGCTAATATCAATGAAGCGATCGAGCTTTGCCTCGAAGACATGCGCGCCAGGGGCGAGACGACACCCGATCCCTCCGGCGTTCTCGTCGGCAGCGTCGTGAGCGGCAAACTTCCGGTCGTTCAGGCGCAATGGAGGCCGGGTTGATGAAAAAAAGCAAAAAGACAGCCAACGGCGGGACCGCTATGACGCGCGAGGAACTCCTTTCCCGCATATCGATCGATCCGAAGGTCTGCTTCGGAAGGCCGTGCGTCCGAGGCCATCGCATATGGATTTCGCTAATCCTTGATCTGTTGGCGGACGGGATGTCGAAAAACGAAATCCTGAAGGAGTATCCGGGCCTGGAGGAAGCCGACATAAATGCCTGCATCGCGTACGGCGCAGAAATGGCGCGTGAGCGATACGTTGATATCCCCGTTCAAGGCAAGGCGTGAAACTGAAACTGGATGAAAACCTCGGCATTCGCGGTGCGCAACTACTGCGTTCGGCGGGTCATGATGTCGCAACGGTCGCGGAACAGAATCTATGCGGGGCTGCCGACCCGGACCTCATCGAACATTGCCGCAAAGAGGGACGGGCGCTTGTCACATTCGATCTGGGCTTCGCAAACCCGCTCCAGTTCAAACCCTCACGGTACCCGGGAATAGCGGTGGTGCGGCTCCCTGGAAGCGCCAGACACCAGAACCTGGTTAGCGCGGTCAAAACCTTGATTGCCGGCCTCGGCAGGGAAAGCCTTGCTGGAAAATTGTGGATCGTTGAGCCCACGCGCCTCCGGGCGTATCAGCCGCAGGAGTCTTAGACGGCTTTACTCGTACCGATCGGCACGATGCGGTGCCTCGGCTCATGGGAAGAAGTGAAAAAGCGATCTGTCTACCGGAATCGGCCGCTCCCCGCCCGGAACGCGTCCGGCGGACCACGTTGACAGGGGATGGCCGGTCCTATAACTAAATTGATTCCAGCTAAGTCATGTTTGCTATCGTAAAAACAGGCGGCAAGCAGTACCGCGTCGGCGTCGGTGACCAGATCACCGTCGAACGAATCGCGGGTGACGTGGGTAACGAAATCGCACTGACCGAAGTGCTGGCAGTGGGCGGCACCGAATCGCCCATCGTCGGCAATCCGACCGTCGAAAGCGCCTCGGTCAGGGCAAAGATAGTTCAGCAACCGCGCAGCACCAAGGTAATCGTCTTCAAGAAGAAGCGGCGCAAGAACTATCGACGCAAGCACGGCCATCGCCAGGAACTGACCGTGCTCAAAATCGAGGAAATCACGCCGGGCGCCTGAGCGCCGGCGCGTTCAGCATTTTCAAACCGCGGCGCGGGAGCGCCGCACTGAACAGGGAGACCAGCCGTGGCGCACAAAAAAGGACAAGGTTCAACGCGCATCGGCCGTGACAGTCCAGGCCAGCATCGAGGCGTCAAGATCTACGCTGGCGAGACCGTGAAG
>JAKAVX010000236.1 GCA_021827465.1 Deltaproteobacteria bacterium
CCGATCTCAATGCGCCGGCGCTCTAATCCGTTCCCGCGAAGGTTGCGCGCCGCACGCTCCCGCGTTAAGCCCGTGGCGGGGAGACGCCGTCAATGGTCAAGACGATTTACTTCATCAAGCGCAAGCCGGGGATGGACCTGCAGGAGTTCCGCCGCTACTGGCTCACCGAACACGCGGACGTGGTGCTCAAGGTGCCGGAGGTTCGCAAGTACGTGCAGTCGCACACGATGGACTCGGGCTACCGCAAGCACGAGCCGATTTACGACGGTGTCGCGGAACTCTGGTACGACAGCACGGACGTGATGCGCCGTATCGCGAACACGCCGGAAAGCCGCGCCGCCTCGGTCGACGACGCGAACTTCATCGATATGGACAAGTTCAAATTCGTCATCACCGAGGAGCGCGTCCAGAAGGAGAATCCGGTCGCGCCCGGGATGCCGAAGCTCGTCGCCTTCATCAAGAGGAAACCCGGGATGGCCGTGGAGGATTTCCAGTCGTACTGGCGCAACACTCACGGGCCGCTCGCGCGCAAGGTTCCGGGAATCCGCCGCTACGTGCAATGCCACGCGCGCCGCTCGGCCTACGCCAACGGGCGCGAGCCCCTTTACGACGGCGTCGCGGAGACCTGGTTCGAGGACGAGGCCGCGATGAGAGGCGGCACGGAGACGCCCGAGTACCGCGCGGTGCGCGCCGACGAACCGAACTTCATCGCGCCCGGACGCCTGCCGTTCATCGTCGCGATCGAGCACTTGATCCTTTGAGCATCGCGCTCGCATACTCTGAGTCATCGATCCCGACGACGGACATTTCGTTCGGCGAACGGCGGCAATGTCAATTTCGACGCTCAACGAGGACCTTTCCAGGCGAGTCGTAATCGCAACCGATGCGGAGCCCTGGGTCGCAAGCCCGCGCGCGGGAGTGATGCGACGTTCGCTCGATCGCCACGGAGCGGAATCGGGGCGCGCGACCTCAATCGTGCGCTACGAACCGGGCTCGTCGTTTTCCGCGCATACCCATCCCGAGGGCGAGGAATTCCTGGTTCTTGAAGGCCTGTTCCAGGACGAGTCGGGCGTCTATCCGGAAGGCACTTACGTGCTCAACCCTCCGGGCTCGCGCCACGCGCCGTCGAGTCCGCGCGGATGCGTCCTGTTCGTCAAGCTCTGCCAGTATGCGGGCGAGGGACGTCCGCGCATAGTTCTTGATGCCCACCGTCTCGAATGGCGTCCCGGCCCGGCGCCGGGAGTCATGGTGAAGACGCTTTATTCCGACCCGGCGCATCCGGAAGCGATGATGCTGATGAAGTTCGAACCGGGGGCCTCGATGCCGCGCCATGAGCATCCCGCGGGCGAGGAGTTCCTGGTGCTGGAAGGCACGCTGGCGGACGAATCGGGGGTGTATCCGCGGCGTACCTGGGTGCGCAATCCGCGCTCCAGTTCGCACGCGCCGTTCTCGCGCGAGGGATGCGTCATCTATCTGCGCGTCGGCGGGCTTTGACGCCCCGGCGTACTTCCGCTGCGTTTGCATGCGTCGGTCCTACCTGATGAGCTTTAGATAGCTCCGGATCGGATTCGTTCAGTCGGTGCGCGAGGCGGGCTCTGCCCGGCCTCGCTGGCGGGACTTTTCCGAACCTCCGGCGATCGGTTCGCGAATGCGGATTGCAGGCGTGCGACCGGAGCCAAAATCACGACCGGGGGATTGAACCAATCATGAAGACGATTCTGGATGGATGGGACGGGCGCGCGGTTACGCTCGGAATCTTCGTGGGCGCGATCGTCGTGACCTTGGTGGCGAACGCGATCCTGTTCGCGATTATCCGCAGGCTTAGCCGGCGCGGAAAACCATTTTACGTTTCCGTCGCGAAGCACTGTTACGCGCCGATGCGCCTTCTGCTGCCCGCGATTGCCGTCGAGGCAATACTGCCGCTGCTCAAGCTTACGGGCGACGAAGCGCGAGTGCTCGGTCACGTAATCTCGCTTGGGTTGATTGGCGGCGTCGGATGGCTCTCCGTCAGTGCGGTCGCCGTCGCAACCGACGCGATCCTCGCGCACTACCGGGTGGACGCGAAGGACAATCTCACCGCGCGCAAGATCCACACGCAACTGAGCATGTTCAAACGCGCGCTGAATATCGTGGTCGGCGTGCTCACGTTTTCCGTGATGATCATGACATTCAGTTGGGCGCGCGATTTCGGAACCAGCCTGCTCGCGTCCGCCGGTATCGCGGGACTGGTCGTCGGGATGGCGGCGCGCTCGACGCTTACCAACCTCATCGCGGGAATACAGATCGCGCTCACCGAACCGATTCGTATCGAGGACGTGGTAATCGTGAACGGCGAATGGGGATGGATCGAGGAGATACTGACCACCTACGTCGTGGTGCGGATATGGGATCTGCGCCGGCTCGTGGTCCCGATCTCCTATTTCATCGAGCATCCGTTCCAGAACTGGACACGCGTCACCGCGAACCTGCTCGGATATGCGTACTTGTACGTCGATTACACCGCGCCGATCGACGCGATCCGCGAGGAACTCCATCGCATACTCGAGGCGTCGCCGCGATGGGACCGCCAGGTCTGGAACCTGCAAGTGACCAACACCAGCGAGCATGCGATCGAGCTGCGCGCCCTGATGGGCGCGGCGGATTCGGGAACCGCGTGGGACTTAAGATGCGAGGTCAGGGAAAAGCTCGTCGCGTTCGTCCAGAAAAACTATCCGCAATCCCTGCCGAAGACGCGCGGCGAGATCGGCGAACTTCGGGCGCAGGTGATGGCGCCCGAGCCACGAAGCGTCGACGGCCCGCCGATCGGGCATCAGGGCGGCGCGTGAGCGGACGTGACGAGCCGCTTACTCCATCACGTGCGGATGGTTCTTCCAGTCCTCGGGATCGTGGCTGACCCACAGTTGCGCAAGGCCGAGATCCTGGATTCGCTTGAGCCGCTTTATCGACTCCGCCGCTTCGTTCGGATCGTAATCGGTCGGCATCGGCGCAAGCGTTTTCAACTGGCGGCGGATATGTACGGTGTCTCCGGTCAGGACCACGGGCGGCGAATGCTTGAGCCTGACGAACAACGAGCACTCGCCCGGCGTGTGCCCGACCGTGCGCAGCATCTGCAGGCTGCCGTCGCCGAAAAGGTCCGTGTCCTGCGTCACTTCCTGCCAGTCGAAGCCGCGCGTCGGCAGGATATCGCCCAGGATGAACGCGGGACGAAGCCGGGGCTCGGGCCAGTAGGCGTGGGCAAGCTCGCCCTTGACGATGAAGAATTTCGCGTCGGGAAACAGCGCGAGGCCTCCGGCGTGATCGAGATGCAGATGCGAGACGACGACGCATTTCACGTCGGCGGGATTGTAGCCGTGCTCGCGAAGCTGGTTATCGACGGTGAGATTGCGCGTGAAGCGCACGTTCAGGAACTTGGCGGCGCGTCCCCAGTATTGGTCGGGATTCTCCGCGACCTGCGGATTGACGCCGGTGTCGAACAGGACGAGGCCCTTGGGATGCTCGATTACGAACGACGGCACCGGAAGATCGATCATCACGTCGCGCCCGCCGAGCATCAGGTCCGACTCCTTCATCGAGAGCATCGCGCCCGGCAACGCGACCAGCCTGGTCGCCGCACCGTTGTCCATCAGACGATTCCTCCGCGCCGATAGTCACGCCGCACATTTCCCGCGTCAAGCGCGTGCGCGCGTGCGCATGCCGGGTTGTGTTGCGAGGCGCGCGGGGGCGGCGTATGTTGAATGAGGATATCCTAATGAGATATCTAATTTAGATCCCATGGAATCCATCTCGCTGAAATTGCCCGAAGAGCTGCTGGAAAGCAGCGACCGCTGCGCGAAGGCGATGGGTATCCCGCGCGCCGAATATATCCGCCGGGCTATGGAGCGGATGAATCGGGAGGCCGAGGCCAGGGCGCGCTCCGAGCGGATGGCGCGGGCCTCGCGCAAGGTCCGGCGCGAAAGCATGCGGGTGAACGCCGAATTCGCCGCGGTAGAGCGCGACCCGGATGCCTGAGCGCGGCGAGGTCTGGCTTGCGAATCTGAATCCCCGCCGCGGCACCGAGCCGGGCAAGACCCGTCCGGTGCTGATCGTGCAGGCGCAGGCGCTCATCGACGCGGGTCATCCCTCGACTCTGATAGCGCCCTTGAGCACCAACCTTATCGACGACGCAGAGCCGCTGCGCATTCGCGTTAAGGCGCGATTCCGACCTGCTGATCGATCAGCTCCGGGCGATCGATAATCGCCGTCTCGTCCAGGGACCGCTCACGCGTCTGGACGGTCCGACGATGGATCGTGTTGCCGCCGCGCTCCGCGAAGTGCTCGAACTGCTGTGAAGGCGCGTCTCGGTTCCGTCGCACAATTCCCGCGTCAAGCGCGGCCGCGCTAAGCTTCGCTAACGATGGATTCGCGCACGGACGAAGATCGGTTCGAAGAGGGCGTCGAGCTTTTCAACGCGGGCCGATTCTTCGAATGCCACGAGGCGTGGGAAGAAGTGTGGAAGCGTCAAAGCGGCGAGCAGAAGCTGTTTTTGCAGGGGATGATCCAGGCAGCGGCGGCGCTTCTGCATGTCGCGCGCGGTAATCGCGCGGGAGCCGAGTCGCTTTACGCCAAAGCGCGCGCGAAGCTCGATCCGCTTGCGGACGAGCACATGGGACTTGCGCTGGGCGAGTTTCGCGCCGCGATACGCGAGTTCTTTGCGAAGGCGCTCGACGCGAAAAGTGGCGAATCGGTTCCCGCGCCGCCGAAACTGCGCCGAATTCACCGCTAGCCGGCGCCGCGTGCGCGATCTCGCGATGTATACGGATTTTGCGCGGCCGCGAGGCCTAGAAGGGGATGTCTTCGTCGTCCATCGGAGTGGGTTCTTCGCCCGCGCCTGCGCCAACGCCGCCGCCGAACTCCTGCGCTTCCTCGGATGCGCCTCCGCCGCGCCCGCCGAGGAACTGAACCCGTTGCGCGACGACCTCGGTGCGCGAGCGCTTGCCGCTTCCGTCCTTCGCTTCCCATTGGCGGGTGGTCAGCCGGCCCTCGATGTAAACCTGGCGGCCTTTTTTGAGATATTGGCCGCAGGTCTCGGCCTGCTTTCCCCAGACGACCACGTTATGCCATTCGGTCTGGTCCTTCATCTGGCCGTCGCGACCCTTGAAACGTTCGGTCGTGGCGACGGAGAACGACGCTACCGTCTGGCCGGAGGGTAGGTAGCGAATTTCCGGGTCC
>JAKAVX010000237.1 GCA_021827465.1 Deltaproteobacteria bacterium
CGTGGCGACGATTCCCTGATGCCGCGCGCCCGCCCCGGCCATCCGCGAAAGCTCGCGCTCGTCGCATCGGATGACCCGTCCTCCGGCCGCGCGCACCCGCTCTATTTCCGCCCCGAAGCGCCGCTCATCGCCCGAGCGCAGATAAAGCTCGCGAACGGTCGCCGGCGCCGCTTCCAGAAGTTCGCGCACCGGCTCGACGCCGAACACGACCTCGACGCCGCCCGAATGACGCGGGGGATGGAACGGCCGCGGCGTCTCGCGATGCTCCCGCTCGCGATCGCGGTCGTGCTCGCGCTCACCGCCGTGGTGGTCGCGGCGATCGCCTCCTCGATGGCCTCGATGCGAATTCATCAGGGGCGCGATCCTATCCGCCGCCCGGCGGCGGCGCAAAGAACGTTCCAATCCCCGCGGGCAGCATCTAGACTGTGACCCGTCGCACACGCGACATTGACTGTTTGCGCGATGCCGAGAATCACAACGCTTGACCGTTATGTCGCCCGCGAAGTGCTTGGTCCCTTCGTCATGGGCGTCCTCGTGCTCACCTTCGCGCTGGTCACGGGGCGGCTGCTCAAGCTTACCGAGATGGTGGTGAATCACGGAGTAAGCGTGGGCGAGGTGGTCGGGCTTATCGGTTACGTGATGCCGTCGTTCCTGGAGCTTACCTTTCCGATGGCGGTGTTGCTCGGGGTGTTGCTCGGGTTCGGCAGGATGTCGGGCGACCGCGAGATGATTGCGGCGCGGGCCTGCGGCGTGAGCCTCTACCGGCTCGCGATACCGGTGATGGGCGTTGCGTTCGCGGTGTACGTGGTGTCGTCGTGGTTCGCCTTCTCGGTGCGTCCGTGGGCGAACCGCACCCTGGAGCATCGGCTCTACGAGATGACTCGCACCCAAGCCTCCGCTGCGCTCAAGGAAAAGGTCTTCAATCGCGCATTCCAGGGACTCGTGATTTACGTCGATAGGGTCGAGCCGGGCGGCTCGCGGCTTAAGGGTATCCTTATCTCCGACGCCCGCACCGGCAACCAGCAGAACACGATAATCGCCCAGCGCGGCGTTCTGTTGCCCGACGAGCGCAACCAGGTTCTGACGCTTCGGCTCTATAACGGCTCGATTTTCGGTATCCAATCGCGCACCAATGCGAGCCATGTCACGAGCTTCAAGGTTTACGACCTCACGATTCAGCCCGGAGACAACTTTCGCTTCGGAACTATCGACCCCACCGAGATGTCGTATGCAGCGTTGCAGGCCGATGTCGCCAAGGCGCGCGCGGCCGGAAAGCCCGACTACGACGCCGAGACCGAACTGGCCCGCAAATACACCGTGCCGGTCGCGACCCTGCTGTTCGCCCTGCTCGGTATCCCACTCGGCTTGAAGCCGGCACGCGGCGGGCAGTCGGAACGGTTCGGCGTGGCCGTTTCGCTGTTTTTTCTCTATTACGTCCTGATGCGGATAGGGCAGACGTTTGCCGAGAACGGCAAGCTCAACCCGTTCGTCGCGATGGGCATACCGGACGTCGCGTTCGCGGTCCTGGCGGTATGGCTGTTCGTTCGCGCGGCCGAGGATCGCGGCGATCAGGGGCGCGGTCCCGGGGACATTATCTGGGACCTCATCGAACGTCTGGAACGCTCGACGGAGGCCGCATGAAAGTACGGCCCAGGCTTTCGCCCACGATGGACCGTTTTCTGGCGGGGCAGTTCTTCGGTCCGTTTCTGGTCTGCCTTGCGGCATTCACCGCCGCCTACCTGCTCGGGGACATCTTCGACCGCTTCAACGACCTGATCCATTACGGCGGTGTCGGCCTCCTCGGGCTGGAATATTTCGCGCTCAAGCTCCCGCTGATGGTCACGCAGCTTCTGCCTATCGCGTGTCTTGCGGGAGTCCTGCTTGGATTCGCCCTGCTCAACCGCACGGGCGAGGTTCTCGCGTGCCAGCAATTGGGAATCAGCCGTTTCGAGATGATGATCCCGGTGCTGGTCATCACCGCCATAATCTGCGTGTTCGATTTCGCGATAAGCGAGACGGTGGTGCCCTACGCCACGCGCGAGGCGAAGTACCTTTACGACATCCAGATGAAGAAACGCCACCTGACAGCAATCTTCGCCAACCGGCACATCTGGGTCCGCACCAAGATCGGTTTTCTTTCCGCCGACAGCTACGAGCGCAACAAATACGTGCTCCGTGGAGGCACCGCCTACACCCTCGGGACCAACTACGATGTCGAGCGCATCTTCCACGCGACGTCGGCGCGATGGGACGGGCATGGATGGAAGACCGACGGCGTAACCCGCTACACGCTCGGGCCCGGCGGCGCCGTTGAAACCTCCGAGCCGCCCCGCTTCTGGATCGATATAACGCCGCATGACCTCGGACTGGTGCGGCTCGATCCGCAGGAATTCACGCTCTGGGAACTCGATCGCTATATCGAAGAGCTCCGCCGCAACGGTCTCGACCCGGGCGGATACCTGGTGGACCGTGATCTGAAGTACGCGATGCCGTTCTCGTGCCTGATAATGGTTGCGCTCGGGATCGCGCTGAGTCTCGACCCGCTGCCGCGCAATCTGAGTCTCGGCCGCAGCTTCGGGCTCGCGCTCGGGATCGGGTTCGGTTACTGGCTCGCCTTCGGAATTACCTCGTCGCTCGGCGAGTCCGAGATTCTGCCGGCATGGTTTGCCGCGTGGTCGCCCAACGTGCTGTTTGCGATGCTGGCGGCGGGAATCTTCATGTTCGGCGAAGAACGCTGAGAGCGTCGCAGCCGGTCGGTCAAAAGCTGGCTCATCGATGTCTTTTTTCGCTTGAGCCTGCGGTTTGCACGGCGATAGCATCGAGGTTGTGCCGGCCTTCGAGGCAATTGTCCTGCGGTCTCTCGCGCCGTGGCTCCTGCTCGGACTCGAAGCGCATCTTCTTGACGCGGCCGCAGCCGCTCCTTCGGCTCCGATACTGCTTGTCCATGCCCATCCGGGCCGCGCGCTTTCGCTCGGGCGTTATCATCCGTGGAACGGTCCGGCCGAACGGGCGGGCATCTTCGCTTGGCGCAGGCTGACCGGCGGACGCGTGCTTGGCTCGGGTGAAGGGTGGGTCGGGTTTGCGATAATCGCCTCGCACACAGGCGCGCTTCTCACCGAGCGCGACGCCGCCATCGCTCCCGAGCGGGTGATGAACCGCTACGTGCGCGGACTTCTTTCGGCTTTCAAGGCGCTGGGAATCGACGCCTTCTATCCGGGACGCGACGCGATAACCGCGCACGGGTGCGAAATCGCGGCCTGTTCGTTCGAGGTCAACGCCGCCGGCGCGATACTGTTCGAGGCCTTCGTTGCGGTGAACCGCGGGATGGAAGAAGTCGTCCACGATCTGGAGCGATTCGATCCGGGCGGCGAGTTGCCGTCGCGGATTTACGGGCCGGACTCGGCCAGCAAGCTGGTGCGCGAACTCGACCGCGACCTCGGCTTCGACGAGCTGGCTCAGGCGATCGTCTCCGGCTACGCGTCGTCTTTCGGAGAACCAAAGCGCCGCGGCCTTACGCCGGTCGAACACGCACAGGCGGAACATCGGGGAGCCGCGATGGAAGCGGCGGGATGGCTTCAAAGCCTCGTTGCCGACCCGCGATGCGCCGCAAGCGCGCGGATCGGCGCGCAACGCGGCACGATCGAGGCGCGGATTGGGCTCGCCGGCAACGGGTCCATCGAGCGCTTTCAGCTTACCGGCGACTTTATCGCGAATTCTTCAGCGATCGGACGGTTGGAAAGCGAACTTCGTGGAAATCCTCTCGATCCGAACGCAATTTCCCGCGCCCTGATGAAAATTCTCGGCAACCGCGATAACTTCATCCTGGGCGCCGGAGATCTCTCCGACCTCGCAAGACTGATATCGAGGGCGCAATGAGGCCGAAAGCCCAAAGCGATCCGCTCGAATCGAAATCCCGTGAAGAATCCGGCATAGCCGCGGCGCGCGCCGCCGGCTGCGCGGCGGAATCGTTCGCCGAAGCGATGCTCGCGCGGTTCGACTCGCAAAACAAGGCAATCCAGCGCGACGCTGTCGAGCGATTGGCCGACGCGGCCGCATCCGGCGACCGTCGATGCGCCGCGGCTCTTCGGCGCGCGCTCTCAAGCCCGAATCCTCGCGTCCGATGGGCCGGAGGGTACGCCCTTGGCCGGATCGAAGACGCCTCGGGAGCGGACGTTCTGTGCGAAGGTCTTTCCAGCTCCGACCCGGACCTCCGATGGGCCTCGGCACGGATGCTCGCGCGGCTTGGGCAAATTTCGGAGTTAACGCGCGACATGCTTCTAAGGCTCGCCAGCGCCGCCGACGGAGACCCTGTTGCGCGCCGGATGGCGCTTCATTCGATCCGTTATCTCGGCGCGCGCGGCCAAGAGATACTCTCGGTGGCCGAGGACGCGGCGCACTCGGCCGAGAAACTGGTGCGGCTCGGCACCTTGTCATTGCTGGCAAGCCTGGACGATTCATCGGGCCGGGCGGCCGCCGTTGCAATCGCGATGGTCGAATGCGATCCGGACTCCGGCGTTCGGCGCGCCGCGGCCGTATCGATGGGCAAATTCGGAAACCACTCGGCAGAGGCGATCGAGACGCTCGCGCGGACGGCCGCCGACCGCTTGGACCGCGCGCTCGCACGCGCCGCCGAGTGCTCGCTCAGGAGGCTTGGTACCATGGCAATGCAAGCAACTGAGATCCTCTCGGAACCCCGGGTACGCGAATTCGTCACCGCGGCCCGCATCGCGAGGCTTGCCACCGCCGGCGCGGAAGGCATCCCGCATAACGTTCCGCTCTGCTTCTGGTTCGACGGTGAGCGCTTTTACTTCGCGATCGATGAGAAGCCCAAGCGGGCGCGCGGCACGCGGCTGAAGCGGATGCGCAATATCGCGGGAAATCCGCACGTCGCGCTGCTCATCGATCATTACGAGGAGGATTGGGCGGCGCTCGCCTACGTGCTCGTCCACGGCGTGGCGCAGATCGTCGAAGAGCCGAAGGAATACATGCTCGCGCTGCGCCATCTGCGCGACAAGTACACGCAGTATCGCGCGATGACGCTCAATCCGGAGCGCAATCCGATCGTGCGTATCGATCCCGAGCGCGCCCACGCCTGGGGCGCGAGGTTCGCATCGACGACATTCGCCCCCGCCGCCGCGGCAAGGAGATGACCGGCAGGGCGGACAGCCCTGGCGACCCTGCGTTTGTCATGTGTATGCATGCATCCT
>JAKAVX010000238.1 GCA_021827465.1 Deltaproteobacteria bacterium
CCGCGGAACTTCGGACTCGATCCGGAGGAAATCGAACGGCGATGCGCCGAGGTGTTGCGCGCCGTGGGACTGGAGGACGAACGCGGGAGCAATCCCTTTTTACTCAGCAAGGGCCAGCGCCAGCGGCTTGCCGTCGCGAGCGTGCTGGTACTCAGGCCGAAGGTGCTCATCCTGGACGAGCCGACCACGGGGCTCGACTACCGGGAACAGCGCCGGATGATGAAACTCGTCGCCGAGCTTAACGAATCGGGCGTCGCGATCGTGATGATCACGCATACTCCGTGGCTGGTCGCGGAATACGCGCGGCGCGTGGTGCTGATGCGCGGCGGGCGCAGAATCTTCGACGGCGGCGTGCGCGAGTTCTTCGCCCATGACGCGATGCTTCAGGCGTCGTCGTTCCGTGCGCCGGAGGTGACCGCGCTTTCGCGCCGCTTCGGCACCGTCGCGCTGACGGCGGAAGAGATGGCGGCCTGGCTCAAAGGGCAGGGCGGATGAAGACCACGCTTTATATCGAGCGCGACTCGTTCGTCCATCGGCTCCATCCGACGGTCAAGGTCTTCGGCCTGTTCGCCGTGTTCTGGTCTATCTACTGGGTGGACAATCCGCTCGCGCTGATGCCGCTTGCGCTGATCCTTCTTGGGGTCGCGGTCGCGATGGGCGCGCTCGAGAACGTGTATCGGTTCCGATGGTTCTTCATCCTGATAATCGTGCCGACGATGCTTACCTGGATGCTGTTTTACCGGGTGGGCAAGCCGCTGATTCATATTCCGCTCTTTCACGTGAGCAAGGCGTCGCTGATGTTCGGGTTTGGGCGCGGGCTCAAGGTCGGAGAGCTGGTGCTGGCCTCGGTGCTGTTTCTCTCGGGCACCAAGGTCGAGGAGTTGGCGGTCGGGCTTTCGCGCCTTGGACTTCCGTACCGGCTCGGCTTTACGATAACGCTCGCGTTCCGCCTCGTGCCGCTGTTCATGGAATCCGCTCTGACCGTCGTGGACGCGCAGCGCCTTCGCGGTTACGACTTCGACGCCGGCGGCGCGTTCGAGCGCATCCGGCGCTACGTTCCGGTAGTGGTGCCGGTCTTCATGGGGGCGCTTCGCAAGGCGAACAACATGGCGATGGCGCTGGAGGCGCGCGGCTTCGGCGCAATCCATCGTCCGACCAGCTTTGTCGAGTACCGGATGCGCCCGCGCGACGCCGTCGCGTTCGCGCTTCTGATCGCGCTCGGCGCCGCGTGGTTCATGGTTTATTACAGCGGCCTCGGCGCGATTCCGGCCGGCTAGGGGCTATCGCTTGGCGCTCTCGCGGCTTGGGAGGTCGGCGCGATGCGTGCTAATTAGGACGCACCCGAAAGCTTTCCCGGACAGGCCTTTACCTATGCTCTTTGTGATTATCGGACATGACGGTCCCGACGGAGCGCGGCTTCGTCCCGGGCTGCGCCCCGCGCATCTCGACAACCTCCGCCCGCTCGCCGAGCGCGGCAAAGTGGCGATTGCGGGCCCTTTCGCTGACGGAAGCGGCAGCCTCATTATCGTGGACATGGACAGCGAAGCGGAGGCGATCGCGTTCGCCGAGAGCGATCCGTACGTCATCGGAGGCGTGTTCAACCGGGTTGAGGTCAAGCCCTTCCGCAAGGTATTTCCCGAATAGTGTCAACCGCCGGACGCGGCGAAAGGTCTGATGCCGTGTCCGCCCGGAACATGGAGTATCGATGGCAGGCGCATTATCGGACTTGAAGATCGTTGAGCTGGGCGAGCTGGTCTCGGCCCCGTACGCCTCGAAGCTGATGGCCGACATGGGCGCGGAGGTGATCAAAATCGAGCGCCCCGGGATCGGCGACCGATCGCGAACGCGCGGTCCGTTTCCCCGCGACGAGGCGCATCCCGGGAAAAGCGGCCTCTTCCTTTATCTCAACACCAACAAGCTCGGCGTCACGCTCGACGTCGCGACGTCCGAGGGCTTCGGCCTCTTCGAGCGGCTTGTCGCCGACGCCGATATCCTGATCCATAACGTGATCCCGCCCGAGATGGACCGCGTGGGGCTCACCTACGAGCGGCTCGCCAAGGTGAATCCGGGGCTTATCATGACCTCGATAACGCCGTGGGGCCTGAGCGGTCCGTATCGCAACTGGCGCGCCGAGGATCTCACGGTCTGGACGGCGGGCGGGGTGTGCGTCCTCAACGGCGGCGGCCCCGAGCATCCCGAACTTCCTCCGCTCAAGACCTTCGGCCATCAGTCGGGCTACCAGGGCGGAGTGTACGGCGCGTTGGCCACGATGGGCGCGCTGATGGCGCGGCTGCGCGACGGCGAGGGTCAGCATGTCGAGGTCTCGCAGCAGGAGACGGTCGCGTCGATGCTCGAAATGACATTCGAGTACTGGCCGTACATGAAAACGGTCGCGACCCGGCTCGGAGCGAAGCCGATTGCGCCGGTCGAAACGATGGAAGCCAAGGACGGCTACATCTACATCTGCTGTATCGAAGACCATCAGTGGGACCGGCTGGTCGAAGTGATGGGAAGCCCCGAATGGGCCAGGGAGGACATCTTCGCCGACCGTTTCAAGCGCGCCGCAAGCTGGGACGCGCTCAAGGTCTTCCTCGGCGAATACGTAAGCCAGCAGACCGTGCTCGGGCTTTACGAGGCGGCGCAGGCGAAAAGAATCCCGCTCGCACCCGTCTCCACGATGGGCGACTTGCTGAACAGCGAGCATCTGAAGGCGCGCGGCTTCTTCGTCGAAATCGCGCAGCCGGTCGCGGGCACGCACAAGTATCCCGGCGCGCCGCTCAAGTACGAGAAGACGCCGTGGGAGATCCGCCGTCCCGCGCCGACGCTCGGACAGCATAACGAAGAGATCTTCGGCGCGCGGCTCGGACTCGACAAGGCACCGCTCGGCGAGCTCAGGAGAAAGGGTGTCATCTGATGGCGAAGAAGCTGCCGCTTGAAGGAATCAGGATCGCCGACTTCACCTGGGTGTGGGCCGGCCCGTTTTGCACGCTTCAGCTTGCCCATCTGGGCGCTGAAGTGATCCGTATCGAAACCAGAACCCGTCCGTGCGTCACGCGGATGCTCCCGCCGTGGCCCGACGGCAAGTTCACCAACCCGAATTGCTCCGGGTACTTCAACCAGTACAACCAGGGCAAGAAGTCGCTCACGCTCAACTTCAAGTATCCCGAGGCCCACGAGGTCGCGCGCCGTCTTATCAAGGCGAGCGACGTCGTAATCAACAATTTCGCCGCGGGCGTGATGGAGCGCATGGGCTTCGGTTATTCCGAGGTCAAGAAGATCAAGCCCGACATCGTGATGGTCTCGCTTACCGGCTACGGCGACACCGGCCCGTACCGGGATTACGTCGCCTACGGTCCGGCGCAGGTGCCGCTTTCGGGGCTCTCCTCGCTGACGGGATACAAGGATTGGCCTCCGATGCATGCGGGATTCAGCTACGCCGATCCCAATGCGGGAGCGCACGGCGCGATGGCGGTGCTGATGGCGCTGTACCATCGCGCGCGTACCGGCGAGGGCCAGTACGTCGAGATGAGCCAGTGGGAGTGCGCGATCGATCTGCTTGCCGAAGGAACGCTCGAATACTCGATGAACGGGCGCGAGCCCGTGCGAAACGGCAATCGCGATTTCCAGATGGCGCCGCACGGCAACTTCAAATGCCTCGACTGGCCCGAAAAGATCGCGGGCCTGACCATCGACAGCTGGATCTCGGTCGTATGCGCCGACGACGCGGAGTGGGCGCGCCTCGCGCGCGCGGTCGGACGACCGGAACTCGCCGAGGACGCGCGCTTCAAGACCCTCGCCGCGCGCAAGAGCAACGAGGACGAAGTCGAGGCGATCGTAACTGCGTGGACCTCGACGCGCGACGCCAAATCCGCCGTCGAGGAGCTGCAGGCGGCGGGCGTGGCCGCCGGTGTAGTCGCGGATGCCCGCTATCTCTCCGGGGACCCGAACCTAACCGCACGCAAATATTTCGTTTTCAAGGAGCATCCCGAAGTCGGCGTGAAGCAGCATTGCGGAATCCCGTGGCGGATGAGTGCGACGCCGTGCGAGGTCCGTTCCGCCGCGCCGACCATGGGGCAGCATACCGACGAAGTGCTGCTGAACACGCTCGGCTATAGCCGCGCTGAAGTGGACGAACTCAAAAAGAAGCACGCGCTCGATTGAACCCGGGCGCGTGATTGGGAGTGAGGCGATGAAAACGCTCGAAGTCCTGCTCGACCATCTTATGTTTCCCGAGGGGCCGCGATGGCATGAGGGAAGGCTCTACTTCTCCGACATGCACGCGCACAGGGTGATGACCGTCGATCTCAACGGCGCCACGAGCGTCGTCTGCGAGGTTCCCAACTGGCCGTCCGGCCTCGGATGGATGCCGGACGGGCGGATGCTGGTCGTCTCGATGACCGACCGCAAGCTGATGCGGCTCGAGGCGGCCGGACTCAAGGTCCACGCCGATCTGAGCGCGCTTGCGGCGTTCCATTGCAATGACATGGTCGTTGACGGCAAGGGCCGCGCCTACGTCGGCAACTTCGGCTACAACCTCTACACCAACGAGCCGCAAAAGCCCGCGGAACTCGTGATGGTGACGCCGGCGGGCGCGGCGAGCGTCGTCGCGCGCGACCTGATGTTCCCCAACGGCGCGGTTATCACGCCCGACGGGCGCACGCTTATCGTCGGCGAGTCGATGGGCCATCGGCTGACCGCGTTCGATATCCAGGGCGACGGCTCGCTCGCCAATCGCCGCGTATGGGCCGAGCTTGGCGAGGGCGTGCCCGACGGAATCGCCCTCGACGCCGAGGGCGCCATCTGGGTCGCCTCGCCGTTCAGCAACGAGACGCTTCGCGTGTTCGAGGGCGGGCGTATCGCCGAGCGGATCAAGACCAGCCAGTTGTCGATCGCATGCGCGCTCGGCGGTCCCGATCGCCGCACGCTCTTCATCCTGACCGCGCCGACGGTCGATCCCGACGAGTGCCGCGCGAATCCGGCGTCGCGCATCGAAATCACGCGGGTTGAAGCGCCCGGCGCCGGCTGGCCATAGAACGAAGCCGGTTTCCGCCTTCCCGGCGGCCCCGCAGGGGTGATGCAAGCGGTGGCGCGCTTCTCTAAACTGTCTTCAGAGGGACAGGGCGGATGGATGCAGCCGGCAAAAGCGAAGTCTTCAAGGAAAGGCGAAGGCGTTTTCTTGCCGCGATAGGCGAGG
>JAKAVX010000239.1 GCA_021827465.1 Deltaproteobacteria bacterium
CCCCTTCGGCGGCCTCAGGGCTTCCGTTCACCCCGAGGCTCACTTCGCTCAAGATGACGTAAAAGGGAGTCGATGCTCACCTTGGTCAAGAGGAAAAACTATGCCCAGGCGGCGAACGTCGCGCCTGCACCCTCACCCTCGCCCTCTCCCATGTCGAAAAATGGGAGAGGGAAATTGGGCGAGCGCTCATTGGTTAGGTGCGATGCTTCGCGCCCGCGCGGAGTTTTGCGGGCTTCACGCGAAGCTAATGTGGGGTCCCGCAGATAAGTTAACAGTATGTACGTCTGTGGAGTGAGATTCTTCGCTGCGCTCAGAATGACGCAAGTGCTCGCTTTTGTTTGTCATTCTGAGCGCAGGCTGCCGGAGCGAAGAATCTCATGCCGCTCACGCCCGCCGTAAGGGATATTTGCGGGACAGAGCCTAATGGCCCGTCGAGTCCGGGGGGCCGTGACCGAGCTTGCCGCCAAGCTTCTGCATCTCGCTGCCGAACGTGGACCAGTCTCCCGCCTTCAACGCCTGGAGCGCGCGATTGTAGTAGCCGGCCGCCTCCTGCAGGTCCGCCGGAGTCGGCGCGCCTCGCGCTATCGCCTTCGGCATCGTGGGCGCGACCTTCGCTATGGTCGGAACGGTGGGCGCCGACGGCACCGTAAAGAGCGCGTTGAGCGTCGAACCGAGCGTCTCGCCCATCACGACCTGGTCGCTGTAAGCCGCAATCACGCGCTGAAGCTCCGGCAACTGCCCGTTCTCCGCGCGCAGGTAGAGCGGCTCGACATAGAGCAGCGAATCCTCGATAGGAATGACGAGCAGATTCCCAAGGACGACCTTGGAGCCCATCTGGTTCCATAGCGAGAGCTGGCGCGAGATATCGGGACTTTGATTGATACGCGCCTGGATCTGGTACGGCCCGTAAAACAGCTTGTCTTTCGAGAATTCGTACTCGAACAGATGGCCGTAGTCGCTCCCGTCGCATCGCGCCGCCAGCCACGCGATCATGTTGTCGCGTCCCTGCGGCACCATCGGGAGCATCAGCATGTACTCCTCGTGCTTCTCCCCGGGCAGCCGCATGATCACGTAATACGGCTGCATCCGCACCGTCTCGCCCTGGTAATTCTCGCGCGGGAAGTTCCACTGATCCTCGCGATTATAGAAGACCTGCGCATCGGTCATGTGGTAGGTGCGGTAGATATCAGCCTGGACCAGAAACATGTCCTCGGGGTAGCGGATATGCGCGCGCAAGCCGTCAGGCATCGCGGAGAGCGGCTTGAACAGGCTCGGAAAGATCCGCTCCCAGGTCTGGATTATCGGATCGCTCGGGTCGGCGACGTAGAGCGTGACCGTGCCGTTGTAGGCGTCGACCACCGCCTTGATTGAATTGCGGATATAGTTGATAGCGTCGGCGTTGCGCTGTGAATAGGGATAGGTGTTGCTGGTCGTGTAACCGTCCACGATCCAGTAAAGCCGCCCGTTGTTGGCCACGATATACGGGTCGCGATCGAGGGTCAGGAACGGCGCAATCGTCGAGACGCGCTCCATTATATTGCGCCGTATCATGATGCGGCTTTTCGCGACGATGTTCTCGGTGAGAAGCAGATTGATGTCGCGATAGTAGTAGGCGAACAGCAGTCTCCGGAAAAATCCGCTGACCGGCACTCCGCCGGTGCCCTTGTAGAACGCAAACGCGTTGTCGGCGCCGACCGGATAGTCGAACTCGGGCGTCGCACCGTCGACCACGCAGTAAGGCGGATTCCCCTCGCCGAAATAGATCGCGGGCTGCTTTATCTTGATACCCACGTCGGAGTCGGCCGGAATATCCTTCAAGTAGAAGATCGGCAGGCCCTCGGAGTCCTTCTTGTTGACCGGACTCATCACAATCCCGCTTCCGTGGGTGAACTTGAGATGGCGGTTGACCCAGGTCTGCGCGTTCTGCGGCAGCAGGCTGACGTTGAGCTCGCGCGCCGACAGCATCACCTCGGTGTACTGCCCGTTTATCATGTAGCGATCGATATCGACGTCGCGGAAATTGTAATAGAGCCGGATTTCCTGGAGCTGGCGATAGGTCGCGAGCAGCGGCCGGGGATCCCAGAGCCGGATGTTCTTGATGGTCGGCTCGTCCTCCTCGAGCGAGGCGGGCGTGAGCTTTCCCTTGCCGCCGAACGTCTTCACGTCGAACTGATCGACGCCGTAGGCGCGGCGCGTCATCTCGATATTGTGCTCGAGGTACGGTTTCTCGATCCGAAGCTCGTCCGGCTTGACCCATAGCCGTTCGATAACCGGCGCGGCGAAGCTCAGCAGCAGGGAAGTCCCGAAGACCATCACGAAAGCGACGGCGGGAAGCCTGATTCCGCGCTCTCTTACGTTGGCGACGCAAAGCCCCGCCGCGACGATCGAAAGCACCACCAGCACCCAAAGCCCCGGCTGCCACAGCACGTGATCGACGTAGCGCAGTCCGAAGACCACGCCGTTGGTGTGCAGCAGAAGGTCGTAGCGCGAGATCCAGTAGCTCATCGCCCGCTGCAGGAAGAAAATCCCCACCAGGACCGAAAGATGCGCCGCCGCGCCCGGGCTTATCCGCGGGGGCGATTCGCGAAAATCAAGCGTCCCGCGTATCCAGTAGATTCCCGCCGCCATCGCGGACGCCAGGAACAGGACCAGCAGGAAGAGATCGCGCAGATCGCCGAGCAGCGGAAGCGTAAAAACGTAAAATCCCACGTCGCGGCCGAAGGCGTGATCGCTCACATGGAACGGCGTCGCGTAGAACGCCTTCAGATAGGTGGCCCATCCCGCTGCCTCGCCCTGCGCCGGAAGGATCGCGAGCACCGCCGCGATTACCAGCGCCAGCAGCCGCCACGGAATCCGCTCGCTGAACGCGCGAATCAGCTCGGGCAGGTTTATCTCGGTCATCTCGTCGTGCCGGCGCACGACGTGGAGCCTTTCGCGCTCCTGGCTGAGCCCGAGCGCAATCAGCGCGTTGACGGCGATCGCGGCGAACGCCACCAGCCATACCACGGTGAAGATCGAGACCTGGGCGGCGACGATTCGCTTGAAAACGTCGCGATAGCCGAGCGAACTGAACCACAGAAAATCGACGAAGAACTGATCGACCGTGCCCAGGATGATGAGCGCGGCGATTACTATCGCCGCGATTCCGAACAGGATAAGCCGCGATCGCATCCGCGTCATTCGCCGTGAGCGATTCTGGCCACGTGCTCGCGGACCACGTCAGGAGGGCATAGCCACACGAACAGCTTCAGCGCCAGGTAGCCGGCAAGAAGCCAATCGAGTTCGCCGATAACAGGCACGAAATCCAGTTCAATCGCGGGTGGTGTGAACATCAGCATCAGGCACAGGAACGGAACCATCTTGGTGACGAGCGATACCCGCTCGTCCTTCATCAGGCGGTAGAAGACGCGGGCGAACTGCGGCAGATACGCGACCAACCCGCCAATGCGCGCGGGCGTGAGCAGTTGCATCCGCAGAATCGATCGGAACATCAATTTCCCCTTCGGGCGACTATTCTAGCACAGCATCACTTGCACTTTGCCAGAGTTGGGCAAAGACGCGCCGGCGCGTTTTTCTGGTAAAGTGGATTCAGCACACGGGGAGGCCGGTTCACCTTGAAGCGACACATGACACTCGGCGACTTCCTGGTCGCCTATCTGCGCAAAATGGACACCCGGTGCGTCTTCGGCATCCCGGGCGATCTCGCGCTCAAGCTCTTCTTCGCGCTCGGCCGCAAGCAGGGCCTCGACATAAAAACCTTCTCGCACGAGCCGGGCGTGGGCTTCGCCGCCGACGGATACGCGCGCGCAACCGGCAAAATCGGCGTCGTATGCGTCACCTACGGAGCGGGCGGCCATAACATGGTCAACCCCGTTGCGGGGTCGTTTTCCGAGCGGGTGCCGCTGCTCATCTTCTCCGGCGGTCCGGGCGAAGAAGAGCGCAAGCTCGGGACGCTTATCCATCACCAGGCGCGCGAAATAGAATCGCAGCTTCGCATCTACCAGGAAGTCACCTGCGCCGCGCGGGTTCTTACCGATCCGCGTCGCGCCGCCGAGCAGCTTCACGAAGTGGTCTGCACGATATGGCGCGAGCAGCGCCCCGGCTATGTCGAAATCCATCGCGACATGGTCGATCGCGAAATCGAAGTCCCGGACGAATTGATCGAATGGGACGGCCGGCTCCATTTCCGCGGCTCGGACCCGGCCAAGGCCGAGGAAGCGGCGCGCGAGACGGCCGCGATGTTCAACGAGAGCAGGCATCCGGTGCTCATCGCCGGCATCGAGATTCATCGCTACCGGCTCTCGCACGAATTGATCGAACTGGCCGAGGCGCTTGGCGCTCCGGTGTTCGCGACCGTGCTCGGCAAGGGCGCTTTCCCGATGGACCATCCGCTTTACATGGGCGTGCACGTGGGGCCGATCAGCCCGCCGCCGATCGTCGCGCGGATGGACCAGGCGGATCTCGTGATGAATCTCGGATGCCTCAAGACGGACATGAATTTCGGCAACCGGCCGCCGCGAATAATCCAGGGCCGCACGGTATGGGCCGTCGATCGCCGGGTGGATATCAAGTACCACACCTATACCGACGTCGGAATTCGTGATTTCGTGCACGCGCTGCTCAAGCAGAAATTGAAGAAGCACCGCGAAACCGTCGAGTACGCGGACAATCTTCCCCCGGCCGCCGGCAACGGCCGCAAGCTGATAAAGGTCGCCGATATCCTGCGCACAGTAAACGAGTTTCTCGCCGGACATCGCCGTTATATGGTTGTCGCCGAGTCGGGCGACATGCTTTTCGGAGGATTGGATATTCGCGTGCCGCACGGCGGAACCTATCTCGCGCAGGGATTTTACGCCTCGATGGGTTTTGCGGTGCCCGCCGCGATCGGCGCGCAGATAGGCTCGGGGCTCCGGCCGCTCGTGCTGTGCGGCGACGGCGGCTTCCAGATGACGGGCACCGAGATATCGCATGCGCCCAGGCTTGGAGTGAATCCGATTCTGCTGGTGGTGAACAACGGCGGATGGGGCATCTTCAGGCCGGTCACGGAACGGCTCGACCTGCTCGAGATTCCGCCGTGGCCGTATTCGCAACTTGCGCGCGACCTGGGCGGCGCAGGCTTCGAGGCGCGCACCCCGGACGAGCTCCGGAGCGCCCTGGAAGAGGCGCACCGGACAAAAACCTTCTCGAT
>JAKAVX010000240.1 GCA_021827465.1 Deltaproteobacteria bacterium
CGCTTCCGAAGCGTTTGGCCCAAATGCGCGACATTCCACCACAAGCCCTGGCTAATCCACAGGGCGCTGCGCACCCTTCCGTTGGCCAGATTAAACGCGGCGAATGCGACCCAAATCGCAACATGAACCGGCAGAATGCGCAGCAGCGTGCCTACTTCGAGATTCTTGAGTAGCGTCGCCACATAATTCTTACAACCATGGAAACGTACAAGTCGCGTGTGAGTGTCATTCAGAACGCCCTGGCTCGAACTAAACTCGTGAAAGACGACCGATGTTGGAACGTACAGTACCGTGTAGCCAGCCAGCCAGATGCGCAGGCACAAATCCGTTTCCTCGACGAAAATAAAATATTGGTCGTCGAAACCGCCGGACTTTTCGAAGGCGTCGCGGCGAATGATCATGCCGGCGGATTTGGCGCTGAAAATTACCTGCTCGCCATCGGCCTGCCCGATGTCTTCTTCACCTGTTTGCACCGGCTGCATCAGAAAACCGCACGAGCCAAAATAGTCCCCGACGTAGTCAAATCGGTTACGAGCGCGATTGATCATCAGCCGGCATTGAATGCAGCCGATCTTCGGATCGACGAGCATGCGACCAACTCCGTTTACAAGCCATTGAGCATCGAGTTCGGTATCATTATCGAGCGTTGCGATAAACTCGCCCTGAGATACCGATACGCCACGATTGCGAGCGGCGGAGGGACCGATATTGGATTCCAGCGCTACGATCCTCACCTGCTCACCAAACTGGCTCCGTATCTTCTCTACAGTCCCGTCCGAGGAACCGTTATCAACTAAAACGACTTCATAGTTTGGATAAGCGTTTTGGAAGACGGACTCAATGCAACGGCGTGTGAATTCATATCCGTTGTACGTCACGATGAGGACCGTTACCTTAGGTGGCAGCATCCCGTCCCTTCCCACAAGCCGCGCTCACCATTTGCGCGCGCATCTGGCCGGCATTCCAACGTTCCGCGTCGGGCGACCTCGACCTGATTCTTTCCACCCGTGGATCGGACTAAAACGGACGCATCAGACTTAGCGAATAATCAGCCAGCCCGATAGAACAGCAGCCGGGCGCCAAAGAGCTTTTCCCTGCGGCGGAGTATTGGTAGAATTTAGTCAAGAACCGATTGGATCTTGTACGGGGGTCGGCGCACGTCCTGCCCCTCCACCAAGAGCCCGCTTTGGGGCGAGCACGCCGCCGCTAACACCCGGGACGCTACTCCGCAATTGTGTTTGGCAGGTCGCAAGACGGCATCTCGTCGTCGCTCGTCGAACGCCGCCTCGTCGCATGTGTATAACCTCGCTTCGCAGAGCCGTACTCGGACGGATGTCGAAATGGCGGCCCGACGCCGTCGCTCTATGGGCCGCATGCTTTGTGACGGCTGGTGTCTTCATCTGGGCTGCGATGAGCAACGGTATCCCCGTCCTACGGCAGGATTGGAGTATGCCGACAACTTATGCGGCCGAGCCGGCGTACTTCCAGGCGATGTACGAGGGCTGGATCCCCATCGGGCTTGGCATCCCGCAGCCCGTCAAGACCGCCTTCCTGCTCGGCTTCTTAGGACGCCTCTTGGCGCCGCTTGTTTCACCTTGGTCGCTGTTCTTTGCGTACCTCGCAGCGATCGCCGGGCTTGTCCTCACCTCGAGCGTTCGTCTCCTCTCTCGCCTAAATGCGCGTGCCGCAGCCGCAATCGCTGGTGCAGGTTTCGCGCTGTTCAACCCTTGGGTTTACACGGAACTCGTCGCCGGGCACCTCTTCATGATCGCGGCGTACGGTGCGGTCATCGCCATCGTGGCGGAGTTCCTGCGACCCCGCCCCCGCGTCTCGGTGCTAGTCGTGTTCTCGACTGTCGTGTTGATGCAACTACAATTCGCGCTGCTCGTCGACGGAGTAGTCCTCGCATACTGCCTCGCGCGCCGAAAATGGATCGGCGTGATAACGCTGCTGCTCGTGGCCTCCCCGAGCATACTCGGCATCCTCGCCTACCATCACCAGCTCCTCACGATCCCCTACCTATTATCCTGGCAGAGAGATCAGTCGCTGGCTCCGGCCCAGGCGGTCGTCTTCGGGGGCTATTTTGCCCACTACGCAGATCAGATGCTCTCCGTCGCGCGCGTTCCTATGCTGGTGTTCGCGTCGCTCGCGGTAGCTGCGGCGGTCCTAGGTGCTAAGGATCGTACGGCCAGGTGGGTTGTCGCAGCCACTGCTCTCACGCTCCTTGTCGCTACGGGCGAGAAGGGCCCACTTGCTCCGCTCTACGGCTTCGCGGTCACCGCGATCCCGGAGACCGGCCTCTTTCGGGAACTCTACGATCTGCTCGCCTTTTCGGCCATCGGCTACCTCATAGCGCTCGCCTACTGCGCGGCGCGCATGCGCTGGCTTTCATTTGTCGGAATTCCGGCGGCGACGGCGTTGCTCGCCGCCTGGATCGCATATCCTCCGTCCTCCTACTGGCTCAATGCCGCCACGATTCCACCTCTCGCTATCGCTTCGCACGGAGAACGCTTCGCGCTCTTTCCCGCCTTCCAGCCGTTGCAGTTTCACGGCAGGGGATCCGGTATCGATCCGGATGCATCGGTACGGCTTCGTACGCCGGCGCCCTTAAACGAGTACCTGCCGACGTTTCCGGTTGATGTCGCCCTGGCGCGATATACCCTCTACGGCGATGCGCGGATGCTGAGTGCATTGGGGGTCTCTACGCTGTACGAGCGCCCATACTTCCGGAGCGATACCTCAGCGCTCGGGCAGAGCATCTCCCACGCTGGTAGCGGGCTTGCAGCATTGAATCATACTGTGAAGAGCATTCGTATACCGGCGATGCCGCTGGCGGCGCTGGCGGATCGCTTGGTGCTCGGTTCGCTCGCGAGCGACCCCTCGCGCACGGCGGTGTTCGTAGGAGACGTTCCTGCCGATATCATCGAGCGTTTCGGATTTGCCGGGCCCGTCACGGTCCAGCCGATCCCATTGCAGAGATCGGGCGTAGATCCGAACCGGGGGTGGATTGACGCCCGGCTGGCCTTCGTGACAGATCCAAGCTTGGGCCAAGCGTTCGGCGGAGCGTACACGCAAACCGCACGAAAGGCGCTGGTGCTGCCGCACGCCGAGCGCATCCTCGCGTCCATCCGTGGGTCGCTTGTTGCCGACCGATCCCATTGGCGACGCGGGACGACGCGCGGCTACCGGTGGATCGATATCCCCGAGGGCGTGTCGGCGGTACGGTGCTTGGGTCGATGTGCGATTGCACTGGCGGGCAATGTCAGTCCGCGTATGTCGCGCGACGGCCCTCCCGTTCGCCTGATGGGTGTCCGGTCGCGGTGGTTGGCTCCGTGGCTGATCCGAGTCGACATCCCCCGTGATTCCCACCAACCGCTGCTACGCATCAACGAAGCGTTTAGCCCGTACTGGATCGCGCTCGCCCCCCCACATTCGGTGCTGCCGCACGTCCGAATCGACACCGCCGTCAACGGCTATCTCAATCCGCCTGAAGGCACCATCTACTGCGTACAGGTCGTGGCGTTCGCGCAGCTCCTGCTTGAGCTGACCGCCGTTTTGTGGTGCCTCGCCGTGGGTGCGTATACGGCTCGGTCATACTGGGCGACGGCCGTACAGTATCAGCATAGCCGCCGTGCGGTCTGAATGGGCAGTGGTCGAACAACTAGGCCATTCGATCGGGAGGCCGTCATAACCGCCGCCTACGCGATCCTTTGATATGGACGTCGTGCCAAATTTTGCGCTACGTATCTTGCAGGTTCGTCTTGAAAGCGTCGTTTCCGGTACGCTTGGCAGCTTCCGTGGAAGTATCCCCCACTGGTTCCGGCGCGCGCTTGGCAATCATGATAATGACGCCGATGACGGTAATCCAATAGGCGACGATACCCATGACGTCAACAAAACCGTTTCGAGGAGCGATCCAAACGAAGAGAGATAGAACAAATGCTACAATTAAGAGTTTCATATCGGGCGCCTTCCAGACCGGCGCAAATACACCGTGTCACGCAGGCTCCACAGAAGCAGGGCGAGCGCCGCGATACCGCTGATCGCGAAGCCATAGATGACCCAATTCTGGCCGCGATAGTACAAGGTGACCGAGGCCGCGGGTCCCGGTGGAAGAATCCAGCCGTTTGCATATCCGTCGGCAATGAAGTGTTTCGCCCCCGCAATACCTCGCAGATCCCAGTCTTTATCGAATGATTCCAGGAAGACGAGAGCAACGGCTGATTTGCGCGCCGGTACGCCAACGCGCCAGAGGCTCGAAAGCGAGCTCTCGACGGTCAACGCGGTGGGGGGCCGGGCTGCAACAGCGGGAGGCTGCCGCTCGAAGTAGAGCCGAATCCCGTTCGAATCAGAGCTGAATTCCACGCTATGAAGGCCGTTTTTCAGCGGCGCTGTGATAGATTGTGACATCTCAATGGTGGATGCTCCCGCATCGCGTATTCCCAGGTCATAGCGACGCCCGTCTATAGATAGCGGGAAAGTGGTTTGCGGCTCCAAAGCCGCCTCGTATGCCGCGATCGAAAACGGTGCGAAGAGATAGCGCTCGTCTGTAACGGCGATTGTAAGCGCGTTCGCGCTCTTTCTCAGCGAGCGTCGCGCGTCGAGTTCGATCTGCTGGTGCGAACCGTGGCCATGGAACCAGCTCGAAGGAATAACCACGAGGCTGCCGCGATCCGGAAAGTGGCGTCGCTGAGGCCAGGCAAGATACACGTTGCCATTCTCAAAATACCAATAAGGGCCGCCGAGCGGGGCCCGCCGCCGTTGCGGAATCACGCGCCCTGCAATAAGGAGCGAAGTACGGCCCGGATTATCGAACGCCATCGTCGCCGCCTGGGATGCGGGGGCGGCGACGAGAAGGTCGTGGAGCGGCAACCGCTCGCGGCTGAGATGCCAACGACGCAATGAGCCGCGCTCACCGAGCGGCTGCCCGTTCACGCTGACCTCCATATCCGGAGGCGGGCCGGTTGGGAGAGCAATCGAGATAATCCGTTGTCGGAAGGATAGAGGCACCCTGAGCGTCAGCACGCCGTTTTCCACGCGCCGTTCAACGGCTAACGGTTGCGTTGCTCTCAGCCAGCTACGACGCGCGAACACCTCCGCCTGTTCAACCCGCATGGGCACCGATGCATAGTCGAGAAGCGGCTGCATGCGCATGGTAAAGCCTTACATCGGGCTCC
>JAKAVX010000241.1 GCA_021827465.1 Deltaproteobacteria bacterium
CATCGAGGGCATGCTCGACCGAACCCGTAAAGCGCGGCAAATCCGCGTGCATGAGCCCTCCCCTGGCCACCATAATGCACCACTTTGCACCACTATACGCCCGGGGAGGGGCCAGCGCAAGGGTGGCTGTGGATTCCGGAGGCTACGCGATCGGAGTGAAGTCTACGCGACTGTTGCCAAGTCGGTGCGACTCAAAGCGGCGGGGCCACCTGCCCCCGGCCCGTATTGTTTGGGGAATGGCGGGGAAGGCTCGGCGGCGAGGTGACTTCAGGGTAGCGGCTTTTCCGAGCGACGGGCTGTACCGGATGGATTGGGTCGGCCCGCTCCAGATTTTGGAAAACAACTGCGGTGTTTCCCGTGCAGTTCTCTCGGGTGCGCGATGACGTGGGCAAAGTCGCGGACGACGAGGCCATCTTCGAGCCCAAGAAGAGTGTCGCCAAAGTCGCTTTCGGCTATGCGCCGATTCTGCAACCCGGCACGGTGTGGAAGGACGGGGTCTCCCGAACCCGGTGGCCGTTCAATCAAATTATTGTCAAGGCTGACGTCGCCTCGCAATCCGTGATCATCGGCGTGTATGGTAAGCACCATCTGGACGGCGAGAAACGGTACTTTCTCCCACCTGGATAGTTCAAAATCGATGGCCGAGCGGCCGGGGGCCGGATGGCAATATTTCAAGGAACCGTAGGTGGCGAACGCATCACGCTGATCGTTCCATGCACGGAGATATTCCGTTTCTACTATCGCCACTCGACGCGCCTTGCGTCTCGGATTCTGCGCGGCACCTTGGCGAGCGCGCCCCACTGGATCTACGATGCGTCTTCCTCATGGGTTGACACGGACGGATCGGCTCGCATCGAGCTGTCGGTTACGAAGGACGTCATAGACGCCTATACCGCGGCACACTTTTTGCTGGACCCAATCGATTTTAAACGGGCGACTACAATTGTGACGAAAGCGGCACTCGCGCAGCGTGGAACGCTTCCTCTTGACGTACTGCCACCCTTCAACGGCCGGTGGCGTCTGCGCGCGAGGGGCAAGTGGCTGGCCTATGGGTATTCACGGCCATTCCTTGTGTTCGCGTTGGTCCGTTGCAACGCAGCTGTACCCTTCAAAGAGCTGTCGGTTTACGGTGGGACAACGTATGGCAACTGGCACGCGCCCGGCGAGCGGCAGGAGCATTCATCGGAGCCTACTCCCTGCCGACGCGTCATCGCGCCGGCCGGCGTAACGGTTGTGCTCCCAGGGGATCCCGATGTGCGCGGCCGGCGTGTTCGTCTGCCAACACTCGACACTGATAGACGTTATCCTGAAGTCCTGATTCACCAAGTAACCCAACGGCGAAAACGCCGCAAGACTGCTTCGGGCACCCACGGAAAGTTCACGGATGTCCCGACGGCCGCAAAGCGCGTTGCCGTTTCGGATACTAGGATGGCGGAAGGGTCGGATTCGGGAACGTTTGCGCTCACTGGCGGCCATGTGCGAGAACCCCGTGAAGGTCGGGACCACCCCGATCTCTTGCAACGCACGCTCGATATACTACCGATGATCGCGTTTGCCTGCGGCTTCGATTGCCGCCTGAGGCAGCGTGTTATCGACTTCTCGGAGGTCTACGAGGGGCCGCCGCCGGCCTGGGCTTCTTTAGGCAAGGGCACCAACGCGTTCCGATCGCTACACCTTGCCTCCGTACAGCCCAATGGTTTGTATGCGCTGGTTGTGGACGTTCAGCGCAAACCGGGAACGAGCGAACAGATTCGCACACTTATTGCGTGCTCGACGTCGTTCGAAGAGTTGGGCGATCATCGGGTCACGGTTCTGCTTCGCCGCATCCCCATCTATCAGGGGCACTTGCACGACCTCGATGGCGTCCGCCAGCCTCAAGATGTTCGATTATCGGGGACGAATCATCTTGATAGCGACACGTCGGAGCGATTCCGGGCGCACATCCTTAGTAAACTCGTCGGCCTCATCGATGAAATAGATGTGTCGGCCTTGAAATAAACGGCCGGGAGTTTCCAAAACTCGTCCAGGCGTCTCTCTTAACCCAATGAGCCAGATCATAGCGCGATGATTAGTCCGCCGTACTCCCGGGCTCCGAAGCGAGGAATCAGGCTCATCGACGAGCAAGATTGTGCTTCCGGTATGATCCGGCGGTGCTCCACCGACGGTTCTGGAGGCGCTAGTGAGCGATAGCGAAGACGGCCCTACCTTTGAGCAGTTCCTGGGAACTGCTGAGTGGTCCCATTTTGAGCAGTATCTTGAGACAACTCAAAGTGTCTTGCGCGCTGAAATACAAAAAAGCGTTTCCGCCGAGCGTGAAATTCGTGCAAAGCTTCGGAAACGCATAGAGCAAAGGCATCGCGATCGTCTTCATACGGTGACGGATGCCAGTCTGAACGCCGCGAAAACCATCCTTGCCAGCGATACAGTGTCTATTGATGGAACGCATGCTCACGTCTCGATGCTAAGCGGACTTCGAGGGCAGCTCGGAGTTGTCGCGATTCGCTACAGTGGCGAGATGACAAGCTACGTTACCTACGTGACCGAAGTGACGTACTCCGATTTCGATCCTAACGCAGATATTGAAGAAGTCGTAGCACGACGTAGCAAGGACGATTTTGCCGTCAGCGAGTTGGTTGTCAGAGCGATGCTCGCTTACAATGAACGCCTACGCGCTCTAGAGCAGCCGCAAAAGTGGTGCATCCTGCAAGGCGAGCTGTTCCCTTTCGAACTGCGCTCAGGCCTCGGAAAGCTGCGAGGGCTCGATGTCGCGCTCGAGCTATTTCGAAAGATCGCAGATCGTAAGACCATCGGCGCCGTTGTGTCGGACACGTCCAGCCCAGACATAAACTACGGCTTTGCGCTCGAAGCTCGCGAATATTTTAGAATCGCGGACCTGAAGTTCGAGTACGACAAGTGGCTTGAAGGTGGCGCGAAATTCAATCCTGACGACAAAGCAAAGTTCGCGAAGTTCGCTGATGAGATTGGCCGCAAAATCATCAAAGGTGTCTACCGCGTCGGGCAACGTCCATTCATTTTCTATGCCCACGAGGATACGTTCGACGACTTTGCCGCAATCATTCTTGCGGACTCCCTCCACATTCCCGAACGGGGATTCCCCCTCCTCATCGACTACGCGGACAGTGTTTGCGCTTCTCTATTTAGGGCAAGTGACTTTGAGCGGCGCGTCAACTTCGAGCTCGCCTTGGAAGGTGATCTGTTGTCTGAACTTTCGGAAAGAGCGAACCGAGCGAGGTAAGGTCATATGTCGAGAAAGCGTGCGCAACGGCGGAACCAGCGGCTTAGACCGCAGGATCGTGCTGGCATTGCGGTCGAGAAAAGTCCGAAAAGCGACCTCCGTGGTGAGAGCAATGGAGCGCCCCCTCATGCCGTCGTGAACCCGCAGTTGCCTCCAGTCCCGTCGTCTCTAGTGGGGTTTGTGAACTTTGACGGTCGATCTGGCGACGGCAACGTTTCGGAGGTTGTGGTCGACGCTCCATACATAGAATCGTTCCGGCGCGGCCGTTACGTGGAGATAGACAACCATGGTAGACGAGTGCGATATCTCGGCAGGATCGTAGAGGGCCCCTACTATTCGCCGGACTTCGTGGGCATCGATTCCTCTATTGCGCGCGTTGCTATCCAGAAGGCAGCGTCGATCTCAATGATGCCAGACTATCACGCATACGCAAGTGTTGAAGTTCTTGGAGAGATTCAAGGAGACGCCCTTCTCGGCCTGACGACTCGACCACTTCCGAAAAGTCGCGTAAACTCTGTCGACGGTTCCCAACTCACTTCTTTACTTCGTATAGATGGCGACGCACATCTCGGAAGATTGGATGGATACGATAATATCGAAGTGTCGATGCGAAGCGACGCGAAGAACGTATTACCGCGAAACGTCGGCATCTTTGGCACTGTCGGTTCGGGCAAGACCAATACTTCGCAAGTCCTAATTGAACAGCTTTGCGAAGCAGACTGGGCTGTGGTGGTGCTCGATGTGGAAGGCGAGTACACCCAGATGAATCAAAAATCGACGGAACTACTGGAGAGGTTGAAAGCCGTGGGCAAGGCGCCCGCTGGCCTAAGAGATTTCCAAGTTCTCCACCCGATTGGATCTGAGCCGGATGATGATGATAAGAAGTCTTCCCGGCCATTTGCCGTAAATTTTGGTGGCCTGCCAGCGTCAATGATTGCGGAACTTGTGGGCATGAATGACGCGCAGCAGGAGCGCTTTTTCCAGCTCTACGACGCCTGCGCGCGAGAGAACTTGTTCGGGCCAGCGAAATATGTGCCCAAAGCCGCCGCTCCGAAGCGAGCCGGGACACGCGGTCAACCGAAGAAAGGGCTTCTCGGTCCAACGGGGAGCAAGGACAGGAAAAGCAAGGGCGGTCCCAACGATGATGGGGAGGCTCCAAGGGTTCCGAATGCGGATGATGCGCTCGCCGAACTCGAACTAGTGGACGAAGAGATGACCAAGGCCAACGTAACGCTGCAGCAGTTGATGACGAAACTGCTTCGTTGGTTGTCAGATAGACATGATGATCTCGGCCATGAGATTAGCGGTGCGTCGCTAATGTCGTGGAATAAGGTAAAATCGCAACTCCGTGGGATTCATCGCCTCGGCATTTTTGATGCAAAGGCAAAGGGGCTGGACGTCTCGCAGATACTTCACGGAGGGCGAGCTACGGTGATCAACCTCTCCGACTCGTCGGACCCTCGCGTAAATAATCTCGTTATTGCGGATGTGCTGCGAGGCGTCTTTGAGTTCAAGAAAGCCCACCCCTCGCCTAAGGTTATGATAGTTATTGAGGAAGCGCACACGTTTGTGTCGCGCGACAACGTCAGGCAAATGCAGGCCACAATGGACAAGTTGCGCGAGATCGCGCGGCGAGGTCGTAAGCGTTGGCTCGGCCTGACGTTCATTTCCCAACAGCCATCGCATCTGCCAGCCGAGCTATTTGAATTGTGTAACACACTCTTTGTTCACGAAACAAACGGCCGAAGGAACGTCGACGCCTTGAAAAGCACCGCCGGCACCATCAACGAGGGCGTTTGGAAGGACATCAGCGTAATGGGGCAGGGCCGATGCGTTGTCGTTAGCCCCCAATATCGGCATCCCGTCGTGGTGCAAATAGATCCCTGCGTCTCAAAACGCAAACTA
>JAKAVX010000242.1:0-1549 GCA_021827465.1 Deltaproteobacteria bacterium
ACTTGCCGAGATTCCAGAGCCTGTGGACCCTGTGGGCAACGTGTCTCAACCCTTGACTTCCAATACGGTCGCTTCACTCCGGCAGCATCTGTTCAGGATGACGGATACGGAATAGCCGCTTCCCACGCCGGGCGACGCCCACCCGGCCACTTGCGCAATGCGGCATACGTTCGGTCCGACGCGTTGAATTCGGCAGCTCGAAAAAAAGCGGCGGGCGATTGATGCCCGCCGCGAGGGTATCAGATGATTGCGGCGTGAGCGCCGCGCGCGCGAGCCCGTCAGGCGCGCGCCTGGCGATGCGTCCCGCCGCCGTTCATCGCCTCGAGCATCCCAGCGTGGCGGCGCCGGAGATCTTCGGGAACCGTGTTGCCGATCCGATCGAAGAACTCACCGGCCGAATGAAGTTCCGCGTTCCATTCCTCGGGATTGATCGCGAGCGCTCCCCGCAGGTGTTCGGGGCTGACGTGCAGTCCCGTGAGGTCGAGGTCTTCGGGGCGCGGCACGCGGCCAACGGGAGTGTCGAGCGCGTCGGCCTTTCCTTCGATCCTGTCGAGCATCCACTTGAGCACGCGCAGGTTCTCGCCGTAGCCGGACCACAGGAAGTGTCCCTTGTCGTCCTTCCTGAACCAGTTGACCATGAAGATGCGCGGCGGATTCTTGATGGCGTTGCGCATGCTCAGCCAGTGCGCCCAGTAATCGCCCATGTTGTAGCCGCAGAACGGCAGCATCGCCATCGGGTCGCGCCGCACCACGCCGACCGCACCCGTGGCCGCGGCCGTCGTTTCGGAGCCCATCGTCGCGCCCATATAGACGCCGTGCGCCCAGTCGTACGACTCCAGGACGAGCGGCATCGTGGTTGCGCGCCGTCCGCCGAAGATGATCGCGGAGATCGGGACTCCGTTGGGATTGTCGGCCTCGGGCGAGAGCGCGGGGTTGTTCTTCATCGGGGTGGTGAAGCGGCTGTTGGGATGCGCGGCCTTCTGCCCGCTCTTCGGATCCCACCGCCGGCCCTGCCAATCGATCATGCCGTCGGCCGGATCGATGTCCATCCCTTCCCACCATACGTCGCCGTCCGACGTCATCGCGACGTTGGTGAAGATCGAATCATGTTCGAGCATCCGCATCGCATTCAGGTTTGAGCGGGCGCTGGTGCCGGGCGCGACGCCGAAATATCCGGCCTCGGGATTGATCGCCCACAGCCGTCCGTCGGGGCCGACGCGAAGCCATGCGATATCGTCACCGACCGTGAACACGTGCCATCCCTTTTCGTACATCGAGGGCGGCGGCGTAAGCATCGCGAGGTTGGTCTTGCCGCAGGCGCTCGGGAACGCGGCGGCGACGTAGATCGTTTCGCCCTTTGGGTTGCGCAGCCCGACGATCAGCATGTGCTCGGCGAGCCATCCCTCGTCGCGGCCGGCCGCGCTTGCGATTCTGAGCGCGAAGCATTTCTTGCTCAAAAGGGCGTTGCCGCCGTAGCCGCTTCCGACCGACCATACGGTGTTGTCCTGCGGAAAATGGCAGATGAGCTTGCGGTCGGGATTGAGATCGA
>JAKAVX010000242.1:1559-5152 GCA_021827465.1 Deltaproteobacteria bacterium
AGTCCACGGCCGAACTCGTCCGAATCGCCGAGCATGTCGAGCGCCCGCTTGCCCATCCGGGTCATGATCCGCATGTTGAGCGCGACGTAAACGCTGTCGGTGATTTCGACGCCGACCTTGGCGAAATGCGAGCCGACGGGGCCGAGGACGTAGGGGATGACGTACATCGTGCGCCCGCGCATCGAGCCCTGAAGCCATCCGCGCATCTTGCGATACGCCTCGTCGGGCGCCATCCAGTTGTTGGTCGGGCCGGCTTCTTCTTTGGTCGGGGTGCAGATCAAGGTGAGTTGTTCGGTGCGGGCGACGTCGTTGGGGTTGGAGCGATGGAGATAACAGCCGGGACGCTTGTCCTGGTTGAGCTTGATGAGAGTTTGCGAAGCGAGAGCCTCGCGGGTGAGGCGTTCTCGTTCCTCCTCGGAGCCGTCACACCATACGATTCGATCCGGCTGGGTCAGGCGCGCGGCTTCGGCTACCCAATCGGCGAGCGCTCGGCTTTTGGTCATCGCATTGGCTTCCGAGGAATTCAGGGTCACTTGCAAATCTCCATTTTTCCGATGCCTTGGCCCACCTGCTCAGGGGCGCGCGGCTATAAGTTGTAAAATCGAGGGTTTAACAGAGCAATCAAGTTTATCACCTATATTAGTTACGGCTCGAAGGCAATCAATTCGATATAAGAAGCGCTTCACGCGCCCGGGGAAAACAAAAGGCGCCGGCGAGCGGTGCCCGTCAAAGTCCCGAATCTGACAGTTCAATACGCCGCGCTCTTGCGCGAGGACGCGATAAGGCGCTCGATTTCGTCCTCGGTGAAGCCGGCGAGGAGCCTCGCTTCGCGCGCAATCGTAAGCAGCATCCCGTTATCGTTGCTTATGTCCTCGCGCGCGCGCCGTCCGCCACGGAAATTGAAGACCTCGTCGACGGAATCCTGGAACTCCTGCGCACGCTTCAGTCGATCTGGGTCACCTTCTGTCAACTTGCGCATCCATTTCGACCCCATCCGGACGTGGGTTATCTCGTCGGCGAGCACGTAATCAACGGCGCGCTCGATAACTTCGTCACCGTTTCGCTGGGCGATACGAATGAGTTGGTCGAAGACGTCGCAGGCCAGTCCTTCGAGGCCGCGATTGATTCCGGCGACGCGGGCCGCCGGGTCGGTCGCCTGGGCGCATCGCCACAGAATCTCGGTCTCGATGTAATCGCCGAGATGAGCGCCCATGTATTCGAGCAGGCGCTGGAAAATCTCGGTGTGACGCGACTCGTCCCACACCTGGCGCGCCATGTCGAGCTGGAATTCCCACGGCGCGTCGGGAAAGTCGAACAGGGTGCGCCCCGCCGCTTCCATCGCCTGGATCTCCCCGGTCAGAATACCGTGAAGGCGGGCGCGCAACGCTTCCTCGTCGAACGGCACTTCACGTCGGTCGAGATTCTGCTCGTCGCGAATGTCACGCACCTGTCGCGAGCGCATCACAACCATGCTCTCCGGGCGCGCAAGGCGGTCAACGGGAATGAATTTTTGCATGGCGGAATGTCTCCCCGCTCTAGTAAGCGGCGCTGCGTGACGCGGCCTTGACCAGGCGTTCGATCTCGTCCTCGGTAAAACCGGCAAGCAGCCGCGCTTCACGGGCGATGGTCAGCGTCGAGTCGAATTCAATCTCCTTGTCGCCGAGCTTCTGGTGAACCTGTGCGGCTTCCTCCTGGGTGGTGCGTCCGCCGCTGAAGTTAAACAGGTTGTCGATATTGGCCTGGAACTCCTGGGCGCGCCTCAGCCGTTCGGGATCGCCCTCGGTCAACTGGCGCATCCACCTCGACCCCATCCGGACATGGGTTATCTCGTCGGCGAGCACGTAATCGACTGCACGCTCGATAACCGGGTCGTCCATCTTTTGCGCTAGCCGGATGAGCTGCTCGAAGACATCGCAGGCGAGCCCTTCGAGACCGCGGTTGATTCCCGCGACGCGACAGGCGGGATCGTCAACCTGTGTGCACGACCACAAGACCTCGCTTTCGGGAAATTCGCCGAGGTACGATCCGACGTACTCGAGAAGCTTGATGTAGATTTCGGTATGGCGCGATTCGTCCCACACTTGGCGCGCCATGTCGAGCTGGAACTCCCACGGCGCGTCGGGAAAATCGAACAGCGTGCGTCCCGCCGCCTCCATCGCCTGCATCTCGCCAGCGCAGATTCCATGAAGGCGCGCCTTCAGGAAATCCTCCTCGTAGGGCATCGCGTTGAACGGTGTCAGTCCCTGGTCAATCCGCGCCTGGCGCATCCTGTCGAGCGAAATCAGGATGTAGTTTTCAGGCCTTGCCAACTTGTCGACGGGAAGGAATTTCTGCACGGCGTTTTCCCCTTACCTGGTCCAGGCTGACCGGGCATTGGTCAGGTTCATGGTTTCCCAAACCTTCCATCGGCCGTCCTGCTCGCCCAACCGTAGCTGGACGATGAACGGCTTTCCCGTGCCCGTCAGCTCGGCCTTGATCCAGTAGTGCCTGTTGGTCCGGGCTGAGGCAACGATCCTGCTTTGCTTATATGTGCCGGTCTCGTGTGCGGCCTGTGCGAGGCGGTGGACCTCGTCATGGGCCTTTTTAACCGTCAGCGCGCGGATTTCCTGGGGGTTGCCGCTGGCCAGCGCTCGCAAGAATCGATTCGCCGCCTCCAGCGTTTCGGGCGGAGTCGCTGCACGCTCAGCGATCGGCTGCGGCCCCATCACGTTCTTTCGAAGTCCGAGGTCAGGCATTGGCCTTCTCCGTGCGCGCGGCGCCGGGCGGTGGAATATCGCTCCAAGGTGAGCGCTTGCCGCTCAGATCCTCGGTCTCGGCGACACGCCATTTACCGTCGTCTTCACGCCGCCATCGGATCAGTATCGTAAGATTCCGCTCGCCCAGAGTGAAGCGCATTTTCGATACGTACTGGAAGCCAATCCTTGCCCGTCCGAGTTCCACGAAATCCACCGGCGAGCCAGGGCGCGCAGCGGTGAAGACGGCGCGATGGGCCGCAAGCGCCGAGGGAGCCGCGAAAGCCTCAGCGTTTTTGAGGTCGCCCGCGCATATCGCGCGCGCGTGAGCCGCGATCGCTTCGTCCATCTCGGGAAATTTGTCGGGCTCTTTCATCAGCTTCTCCCGACTTTCTTCTGGACTTCCCCTTCCGCCGGAAAACCGGTCACTCCGCCGGACGCGGCAAGCAATTCCTCGAGATGCAATTGCCAGTTAGCGGCGCAGCGATGCTTTTCGGGGGAGTCGAGCAGGTCGTCGAGCAGGACCAGGCCGCGCTCGATATGCGCTTTTTCCTCCTCGACCAGCCGGGCGAGGATTCTGAGCGTCGGCGGCTCGTAAACTGGATTGGCGGCGGCGAGATGGGCGCTGTAATGGGAGACGAGGTGAGGCTTCAGCACGCGGTAGATTCCGACCAGGCGCTCGATCGTGTCATCCCATTCCTCCTTGTCCTCGATCGTGTTCATGAAGACGACGAAGGCCTCGTTGGGAGGACGCGAGACCTGCGTTTGCGAGCGAAGCTCGGGCAGCCGCTTGCCCAGCGCGTCGGTATGGAGCGCGTCTTCGTAAACCTGGCGCGCCATCTCCAGCTTGACCGGGATTTG
>JAKAVX010000243.1 GCA_021827465.1 Deltaproteobacteria bacterium
CAGGGACACCGCCTCCCTCTCCGAGTCCGAGATCGCTCGCGCCGTCATCGAGTCGGTGGCCGAGAACACCGTCGACGGCGTGGTGGCGCCTCTGCTTTGGGCGGCGGTGGGCGGAGCCAGGGGCGCGTACGCATATCGAATGATCAACACCATGGACTCACAGGTGGGACACCGCAGCGAGCGCTACCGGCGCTTCGGCACCGCGGCCGCGCGGCTTGACGACGCGGCCAACTATCTTCCCGCCCGCCTGGGGGCACTGGCGCTGATGGCCCTTCGGCCCTCACGGTCCGCCGCGGTGGCTGGGATCATCCGCCGGGATGCGCCCGCCCACCCCTCACCCAACGCCGGGGTCATCGAGGCTGCCTTCGCCGCCTTGCTGGAGGTGAGCTTGGGCGGCGAGAACCTCTACCAGGGACTCGCGGAGCACCGGGGAGTTTTAGGGGGAGGATCGCCGCCGCGCGCCCAGGACATCGAGGAGGCCTGCAGGCTTTCGCGGATGCTCGGGCTGGCGACGCTGTGTTTCATTGGCTTGGCCGGGATGGCCTTCACGGCTGTGCGGAGGCGCGGATGACCGCCAAGGGGTTGGCCATTCTGGGCACGGGAAGCGACGTTGGCAAGTCGACGGTCGTCGCCGGCCTGTGCAGGGTTCTCTCCGATGCGGGAGTGGCAGTGGCCCCGTTCAAGGCGCAGAACATGGCGCTCAATTCGTCCGTCACGCCCGACGGACTCGAGATCGGCAGGGCGCAGGCCGTGCAGGCCGCGGCCGCGGGAATCGAGCCCTCCGTCGAGATGAACCCTATCCTGCTCAAGCCCGAGCACGGGATGCGCTCGCAGGTCGTAGTGATGGGAAAGCCGCTCGGGACCATGCCGTGGGCGGAATACTCCGCGATGAGGCCGCGGTTCACCGCGATCGTCGCCGAATGCCTCGCAAAACTGCGGCGGAGTTACGATCTCGTTCTTATCGAGGGCGCGGGCAATCCCGCCGAGATAAATCTCAAGTCCAACGATATCGTGAACATGCACGTCGCGCGGCTTGCCGACGCTCCCGTGCTTATGGTCGGCGATATCGATCGCGGCGGCGTGTTCGCGCAGTTGGTCGGCACGATGGAACTGCTCGCGCACGACGAACGAAGCCGGGTCGCAGGATTTCTGATCAACAAATTTCGCGGCAACGCCGATCTGCTCAGACCAGGCACCGACTTTCTCGAGAGTCGTTTCGGAATTCCCGTGCTCGGCGTGATTCCGTTTATCGAACGGCTTCGCGTCGCGGACGAGGACTCGGTTGCGCTCGACGAACGGCCCGCGCAAAGCGCCGGCGCACGCGCGCCGGTTCGAATCGCCGTCGTGCGGGTTCCGCATATCTCGAATTTCGACGACTTCCTCGCGCTCGAGCACGAAGCCGGCGTGGAACTCGTCTTCGTCGAACGGCCCGACGCGCTCTCCACCGCCGACCTCGCGATCATCCCCGGCTCAAAGGTCACGGTGTCGGACCTTGCCTGGATGCGCGCCCAGGGATTCGCCGACGCATTCATGGCGCGCGCACGAGCGGGCGGACCGATTCTCGGAATTTGCGGCGGATGCCAGATGCTCGGCGAGCGAATCGAAGACCCGCTCGGCGTCGAATCGGGCGCCGCCGAGACGAAAGCGCTAGGGCTGTTGCCGCTCGTGGCCCGCTTTGAGCGCGACAAGGTGACCACGCGCGTGCGAGCGACCGCCAACACGATATCGTTTCTTACCGATAATCGCCGGCTCGACGATGAAATTTCCGGATATGAAATTCACATGGGGCGAACGGCGCTCACGCGGGCGGGGCGTTCGGCTTTCAGGATAATCGCGCGAAACGGCGCATCCTGCGACGTTGCGGACGGGGCAGTCGGCGGCGATGGAACCGTCGTGGGAACGATGCTGCATGGAATTTTCGACAACGCCCATCTGAGGCGTGCGATGCTCGCGCGGCTTGGCGGGTCGCGATGGGTCGATGCGAGTGACGGCAGTGAAGGGCATGAACCGGAATACGAACGGCTCTCGGCAATCGTGAGAGAAAACCTCGATTTCGAATCGCTTCGGCGAATTGCGCGGCTATAATTCTTCTCCGGAAATCGAACGAGGAACCGGCGTCTCGCACATGAAACAGGACAAGTCACCGGACAAGGAAGCCGCGGCGATGGAAATCCCGGCTGCACCGCTTTCGCTCGAAGGCTTCGCCGTCCTTCATCAGATGTTCCGCGTCCGGCATTGGGCCTGGAAAGGCCTCGATTCGGGCGAGCAGCATCGGATAATTTCCGAGGCGTCCGAGCGATTCGCCGAAATGGGCTGCCGCGAAGACGGCGAAAGCGCCGTGTTCTCGCAACTGGGCCATAAGGGCGACGTTCTCTTCGTGCACTTCCGGCGCACTTTCGACGAACTCAGCTACGCTGAGATCGAGATCGCCAAGCTCGAGATAGCCGAGTATCTGGAAACCTCGAATTCCTATCTTTCGGTTATCGAGCTTGGCCTGTACGAGGCGTCGGTCGTGCTTTACCAGCGGCTCCTGGCCGAAGGAATCAAACCGCATTCGGACCAGTGGCAGAGCGAGGTCGAAGGCGAACTCGAACGCCAGCGCCATAAAATGGCCGAGCGCCTTTATCCGAAAATCCCGCCGCGCCGCTACCTGTGCTTCTATCCGATGGACAAAAAGCGCGAGGGAGCCGACAACTGGTACCGGCTTCCAATCACCGAGCGCAGAACTTTGATGCGCGAGCATGGGATGGTCGGGCGGCGTTACGCCGGGCAGGTGACACAGATAATCTCGGGATCGATCGGCTTCGACGATTGGGAATGGGGCGTCGATCTTTTCGCCGACGACCCGGTCGTTTTCAAGAAGCTCGTTTACGAGATGCGCTTCGACGAGGCGAGCGCGGGCTACGGAAAGTTCGGTCCCTTTTACTTCGGAATCAGGACGAAGCCCGAGGAACTGGGCAAACTTTTTTCAGTGTGAAAACGCCCGCCCCGCGCGCACGGTGTCGCATTCGAACGGGCGGGGTCGCTCGCACCTGAAAATGGCACGTCGCTAAACGCGCGCCTTTGATGGTCCTGCGCGAATCGCCGCCGCGACGCCGCGCGGCCGGATGAAAATGCCCTTGGCGCTTGCGGCGGCGCGCCTTTTTTGGTTTAGCGGGCGCAGGAGGCAGCCGATGATCACGCAAGGCGACGACTATCCGATCCATCAGACGCCCGAGCCGGTCCAGCAGGTCTTCACCAGCGACCGGAATTTCTATGATCGATTTTTCTTCAACGGCTACTGGCGCGATGGCGAACCGTACTTCGCGGCCGCGATGGGAATCTATCCGAACGTCGGGATTATCGACGCGGCCTTCAGCGCAGTCGTGGGCGGCGTGCAGCATTGCGTGCGCGCCTCGCGCCCGCTCGGCGTGGAACGTCTCGACACGCGGGTCGGGCCGATCTCGATCGAGATTGCACACCCGATGCGCTCGCTGCGCCTTCGGGTCGACCATCCGGAAGTCAAAGCGGATCTGGTTTTCGACGCGCGCGCGATGGCGATCGAGGAACCACGCTTCACGCGGCGCGTGAGCGCCCGGCTCCTGATGGATCTGACGCGCTTCACCCAGCATGGCGGCTATTCCGGCAAGCTCACGGTCGCGGGCAAAACCTACGAGGCCGCGCCGGCGCGGGTGTGGGGTTCGCGCGACCGTTCGTGGGGCGTGCGCCCGATCGGTCCGCGCGATCCGGCAGGCGTGCCCGATACGACCTTGCCGCAATTCTTCTGGCTATGGTCGCCGTGCAACTTCGAGGATCTGTGCACCCATTTCGACGTGAACGAAAACGCGGACGGCTCGCGATGGCACGAGTTCGGCGCGCTTGCGAAACCCGATCCCGCCTCTGCGCCGGAACTCGCACGGGCCGTTGACTGGGGCGTCGAATACATCCCCGGCACCCGCCATGCGAAACGCGCGCGAGTAAGTATCACCGACGCTGACGGCCGAATGCGGCAGGTCGAACTCGAAATGCTCTACAATTTTTACATGCAGGGTATCGGCTACGGCCATCCGAAATGGGGACACGGCCTGTACGTGGGGCCGGACGCGTCGGATTACGAAAGCTTCAAGTTGGCCGACATCAAGGAAAGCGAGCCGCTGTATCAGCATATCCAGGCCGTATGCCGGGCCAGGACGGACTCGCACGAGGGCATGGGAATTCTCGAAATGATTATTCTCGGGCCGCATCAGAAGAGCGGCTTCAAGGAGTTCCTCGACATGCATCCGTAAGCGCCCCGGCGCGGCGCATGCGGGCGCGGAAGCCGAAACGAAAACGGCCGGCGAGAGACTCGCCGGCCGCATTATTTCTCAGGATCTGAGCTTGTCCAGAACGCGTTCGATAAACCCGCTTCGGGGCGGATCGAGCGGCGGGAGCTCCTTGCCTTCCTTGAGCGCGGCGAAAGTGCGTTCGACCTCGCCCTCATTCGGAAAACGGCCCCGTTCGGCTTTCGAGAAGAGGAGATTGCCGTCGACCAGCACGTCGAACTGACCCCTGGAGCCGATTTTTATCTCGGCTTTCTCGCCGAAGCGCTGCTTGAGAGATGCGGCCAGACTGACCGCGTGCGGCTTATACCCTCAAGCCGAGCAATAGAGGATTTCAACTGCCATCAGTAAAAGCCTACGCTGCAAGTCGGGCAATTCAAGGCCCGAACGACCGGCTGCTTCACCTGCCTTCCGGCAGGTCGACGAATACCGCCGCGGCCACGACCGAAGTCCACAGTCCATCACGGTCGCCGATCGCGGACTGAGTGACGTTGCGCGTGCTGACGATTTTGTCCGAGACGCGCCAGATGTCCTTGCGCTCGTCGTAGCTCGAGTTCGGGTCGAAATCGACGCCGAGAATCGTCGCGAGCATCATCGCCGCCAGATCTTCCGCGTAATCTCCCGCCTTCTGATCGGTCTCGCCGAAGCTGTGATGCTCCGAGAGATAGCCGTACTGGGCGGGATTTGCGGGAATCGCCACGCCGACCGAAGAGGCGATTAGCCGGTGCGGTTCGTTGGTGGCGTTGTCGCTCATGACGGTGAAGACGATTTGTCCGGGCGAGAGATACCTGAGGCCTTCCTGCTGGGAGATTAGCTTGCAGTTGGGCGGAAAGATGGATTTC
>JAKAVX010000244.1:0-1526 GCA_021827465.1 Deltaproteobacteria bacterium
CGTTCTGCTCGTCCGCGACGTCCAGAAGCTCCTTGCGACGCACGGCTTCACAGCCCTGCAAGGCGTCCTCGGGTGGGGTGCCGACGGGCGGTTCGTTCTGCGCGGGTACGCGGAACAGGCGCTCGAAGGTTTCGGGGTGGATGGCCTCGCCATCGTCGGTGACGGCAGCCATGACCAGATGTTCGCGCGTGATGGCCTTGGTCACGATACTGAACTTGCCAATGCGCGCCCATCCGGTCTTGCCGCGCAGAGGTTCCACGTCGGTCAGGCGACCGCCGCGATAGCTTGAAAGGTCGAAACGCAGGCACGAAGCCGCGTCGAAGCGGCGCTCTTTCGCTTTCTTGACCACGTCGGTCGCCAAGGTGCCTTCCATCAGGCGGAAGAACCGCCAGCCCTTCTCGTCGGCGAGAGGCCATTCGGTTGTATAGGTTTCGCCGCGATAGTCGAAGCGGCGTTCGTCGTTCGCGTGGAAGCGCGCCTCGGGAATCTCAGCCCGCGCGACATAGAGAAGTTGCTTTTCGAAGTCGGAGAGCTGGTTGCGGATTTCGTCCTTGCGGGTCTTGAGGCGGTCGACGACCCTCTCGTCCACGGACTCCAAAAGCCGTTTACGCGCGTCGAGTATCTGCTCGTCGATTTGCGCTTTCAGGTCGTCTTGCAACTTGTCGAAGGCGGCGTCGATTTCGGCTTCGGTGCGGGCGCTCTGCACGATTTGGAAGATGCGGCGCTCGATATCCACGCCGCGCTCGATGACGCCCAGCACTTCGTCGCTCGCCCCGAAGACGCCCTTGAACAAATTGAACTTCTGGTCGAGAAGCTGGTGGATGCGCTGTTCGGCGTGGTTCTTGAGGTTGAGGAAGTTGACAACGGTGACGTCAATCTTCTGCCCGTAGCGGTGACAGCGCCCGATGCGCTGTTCCACCCGTTGCGGATTCCAAGGCAGGTCGAAGTTGACCAGGAGAGAGCAAAATTGAAGGTTGATACCCTCCGCGCCGGATTCCGTGGCAATCAGGATGGTCTTGCGGTCGCGGAAGGCTTCGACGATGGCGGCCTTCATGTCCGCCGTCTTGGAGCCGGAGACGGCGTCGGTGCCTTTGTTCTGCGCGAGCCAGTTCTGATAGATGGACTTGCTCTGCGGGTCGGCGTTCGAGCCGTTCAGAAGCACGATGTCGTCGGCATAGCCCTTCTCGGCGAGAAGCACCGCAAGATAGGTCTGCGTCCGCACGGATTCGGTGAAGATGACGGCCTTGCGCTGTCCACCTTTCTTCACGATTTCGGCAAGAACTTGGGGAAGCGCCTTGATGAGCGCGTTGCCTTTTTCGTTCTGCCCAATGGAGAGTGCCAGCTTGCGGTATTCCTCAAGCTCAGCGATTTCCGCTTTCAGCTTCGCGGGGTCAATCGGCGGCGCTTCCTGCGCCTCGCCATTGCCGTTGTCGTCGAACTCTTCGGCCTCTTCGTCGATGACGTCGTAGTCGGCGACGGTCTCGACGGTCGGCGTCTCCATCTGCTTGAGGCGGTCGATGATTTTC
>JAKAVX010000244.1:1536-5133 GCA_021827465.1 Deltaproteobacteria bacterium
AGTGTGTCGGCAATGGCGAAGGTGGACGAACCCAAAATCTTGCGCACGACCATCGTGACAAGCTGGTTCGGCTTGTTGCCGAAGGCAATGGTGTCCTTGCGTTGCAGGTAGGCCGACACGTCGGCGTAGAGCTTCAATTCGTCTTGCGAGGGCGCGTATTCCATCGTGAGCGGACTGCGCTCGGTGTAGCGGATAAGGCCCGCCTGTTGCACCTGACGGCGCAGAGTGCGCTTGCAAATAGGCTCCAACCGCTTGCGCAGGAAGATATGCCCGTTGCGCGCCCCCGCGCCCACGACGTACTGGCTTCGGAACGAATCCTCGTCGCCGAAGTGGTGCTCGTCGAGCACGGAGACGAGGCCGTAGAGCTCCATCAGCGAGTTCTGCAAGGGCGTCGCCGTCAGAAGAATCTTGAAGAAGGGGCGCGTGGCGTCGCGGAGCTTCTTGGCGCGCGTGGCCCCGTCCTTTCGGTAGACGTTGCGCAGGCGGTGGGCCTCGTCGAACACGACGAGATCCCACTGACCGGAGCGAATCTCGTTGTCCTTGAGCGCCGCGAATTCATAGGACGTGATGACGACGTGGTCGGGATGCGCGAAGGGCTTGGCGATGCCCTTCTTGCGCAGGTCGTTGTAGCTCTTGCGCTCGACGATGACGGAAGGGAGCGAGAACTTGTCGTAAAGCTCCTGGCTCCATTGCTTGCGCAAGGAGGCGGGCACGACAAGCAGGATGCGGCGCTTTCGCTCGGCCCAGCGCTGGGCAATGACGAGGCTCGCCTCGATGGTCTTGCCAAGGCCGACTTCGTCGGCGAGCAAGACGCCCTTGGTTAAAGGAGAGGCCAGCGCGAAGAGCGCGGCGTCCACCTGATGCGGGTTCATGTCCACGCGGGCGGTCGAGAGGGATTGCGCCAGCGCATCCTCCCCCCTGCCTTCCAGCGTGATGCGGTGGGCGAAGTACGTGCCCTGTTGGGGGGAGTAGTGCGCGCTGGGGAGCGTGGTCTCGGCGGACGGCTCCGGCGCTCCTTCCGAGCCGTCATTGTCGGTGATGTCGGCAGCGCTCTGGTTCTTGAGCCAGCGCGTGATCGTGGCGCGGTCGAAGCGCCACGAGCCGCCGACCTTCATGCCGGGAATCTTCGCGGCGGCGGCTAGCTTGTAGACCGTCTTTTCGTTGATTTTCAGGAGGTCAGCCACCTCCCGAATTGTGAGAATATTTTCCGACATGGTTGGGACTATACCCTATCCTGAGCCATGCGCGTAGAAAATTAGAGAAAATTAGAGAAAGTAACAAACAAACATTAAAATCAATAACTTAGTCATGCTTCGCCCCCGTAGCGGGTTTTAGGAGCCTTTCCTCGCTGTAGTCACGGCATGGGCCAGGAGCGTGGGCGGCAGAAGCTGCCTGCTGCAATCCACCAGGGCCGGTCCAGATCAGCGGGGGCCCGAAGCGCGCCTCACGCGTGCACACGCTTCCAACGGAGTGAATGATCGATGCCGCCCCGGGGAATTTTCATGCCCCCCCCCCTCAACCATCGCGAGCGACGGCCCACCCCGTTTGGGCCACACGACGGCAACCCAATCCTCTGCCGGTCTTATCAGCACTGCGCGCATAGCGAAACAGGCAGCCAAGCGCCATCGCTCGCCCACTTGGCGTCGGCAGACGCCTGGCCTCTGGAAGCTCGCCGCGCCTCTCGCTTCTGAAACCCAGGGTCGACTGTCCACCAGCAGGCACGCGCGCGCATCGATATCCGTCGCCGATCCTTCCGTACGGCGTTCCGTACAAATCCACCAGGCTCGGAATTCGCGTCCCACTATTTGACTATATGGTGGGTGCTGAGGGGCTCGAACCCCCGTCATTCGCCGTGTAAAGGCAGAGTTCTTCCTGCAGAAACCAATACCGATCCGTCCTGTTATTGATCGCCTGACTTAACCGCTTTCCGCATCGTACGCGCTTTCGGCAGCTTCACGACCTCGCCGCCCGCGCCCTCCTGCAGCCGCTTGAGGTGGCGCGCCCATTTCGCAAGCGCCTGTCGCTTCTCGAGCATGTAGTCGTGGCGATCATAGTGGCGTTGCTGAACGCCGCCGAGTCCATGGGATTGAAGCTGCGCGCGCACATCGCGCGAGACGTGCAGCCCGGCGAGCATGGTTTCGACTGTCCGCCGCACGTCGCGCAGCTGGAACGCCTCGCGCGCCTCATCCCTCTCGACCATCTCAGCCGCGATTTCCGACACCAACACCGAGATCGTCTCGATCCGCATCACGCTTCGCTTGTCTGTGGAAAAGAGCGGTTCCCCGGTACCGAGCCCCTGCAGTCTCCGCTCGAGAATCTCGCTCGCATGGGCAGTCAGCGGCACGACATGCCGGCGTGGCTGCTGGCGGGCGCCCTTGGGGTCATGAAGCGTAAGCGTGCTGCCGGTGAGATCGACGTCCGTGGGCCGCGCCCGCAGGAGCTGCGCCGGTCTTTGGCCGCCCAGAAGCATACACAGCCGCACTGCATCCTTCTGCGGACCAGCCGGTAGCGCCTCGATCCGCTTCAGGAACGCCGCGAGCTCCGGAGCACTCAATACCCGGTCCCGCACCCGGTTGTATTTGCTCAGCGCGCCAATGTCGGCAATCGGATTCGCCGTGATCCCGAATGCGCGCATGGTGAGTGGTGCGTCCGGGTCGGTCCTCGACCGTATGGCGAGGCTGTACGCGGCCCGCAGATAGCTCCGGCACTTACCCGCAGTCCTGCCCTTCCCCGCCTCGACTAGCTTGCCAATGAGCCGCACGAATTCGTCAGCAGGCACCTCGGCCGCCTTGGCCGCCGCGAGGTCAGGTGCTGCCTCGAGCACATGCTTGGTGAGGATCGACCGAACATCCCTCGTCGACTGCTTGCCCTGCCGCTCGAGATGACCAACATAGGCGTCGACCAGCTGCCTGAGGGTCGAGCGCTGAGCGTCTTCCTGGGCTCTCCGAGCGACCTCTTCCGCAGCCCTACGGGCTCGTTCGGCACCCTCCCGCTCGCGCTTCAAGTGCGCTTTCAGATCATGCGCGCCGGTTCGATACAGCGCCGCGAGCTCGCCCGCCCTATCGCGAGCCCGAGGCAATGAGAGCCCCCGGGTCCCGGACTCGTCGTAGGGACCCAGTGGCACCCGCCGAAGCTTGCCCGTCCCCGGCAAGAAATACTGGAAGTACAGGAGCACCCCGTCGCTCGTGATGCGCGCGGTGAGCCGCCCAGCACCTCGAGCGCCTCCGTCCGATAACCACTTGTCCGATCCGCTCCAACGGCGACGCAGCATCGTCGTGGTGATTCGAATCATGGCCCTACCCCCACGGCAATTTTTACAACCCGCCCCCGAAACCGCGTTCAGTTCAGACCAGTCCGTTGGTCTTACTGCGTAGCAGTGCGTAGTAGTTCCGTATTAGTAAGGTTTTGGCTGCGTGTAGACCAGTCTGCACCCATCTGGTAATAAAATCCATATTTTCATTTGCTTATGGAGTTCCTTCAGAGCATGCACAGATCAGCGTAGACACCGAACATCGATTTTAACGGACTGTTAATCCGTTGGTCGCTGGTTCGAGTCCGGCCCGGGGAGCCAACTTCCACCGCCAGACTTGGTAAATC
>JAKAVX010000245.1 GCA_021827465.1 Deltaproteobacteria bacterium
CTATCGAAGTCGGCGCGATAAAATGGATATAGGTATTGATCAATTCGTCCCAGCGAGAGCGAGGCGTCACATTTTTCGGCGATTCCGACCGCGGTATGGACCAGCCACACGGCCTGGAGCGCCTCACGAAGACTGCGCGGCGGTTGGGCCGGAACACGGCGGCAGGCATCGAACCCGAGTTCGGCATAACGCGAACCCCAGTCGCAGATCGCCCGCAGCGCCCGGATTTCCGCGTCGAGATATTCGCGGCTGCTCCGGTCCGCGCCGGCCTGCTGGGCCTCCAATTCGCTGATGATCCCGTTCAATCCCTGCTTGACCAGGACGTCGTAACGTACGGTCGTGTGAGCGGGCGTGAAGGAGGCGAGGCAGGGGTTCTGCTGCATCGCATGAACAAGCGCCTGAGCAAGCCCCAGCTCTGGCTTCAGCTGATCCTCTACGTCGACGCGCTCCCGAAATTCGGAATCGGCAAACATTAACCCGTAATCTCCGGCGAGACTTTCCCCGGCGATTTTCCCGATCGGCAGTGCCATGAGGATCCGGCGAAATATTTCCGCCGCCCGCAATCCCGGCGACAGCGCCTTGACCCCCGGATCGGCACTGATTTCCTGCCGTAGGTAACTCAGGCACGGAGAGTAATCGGTCGTGATACATTCCATGAGTTACACTCCTTTCCGGGCGGGTCGCATCCGCTGCGATTTGAGCTGAGAAAAATCCGGTCTGGTAGAGAGCCCCGGGTCGGTCCGTCCTGTTATGGGCGTGTTATGCAAGTTCTCTCACGTTAGATTCGGGACCCGCTTTCGCCTTTTCGCACCTTCTGATCGGCATGTAAAGGAAACGAGGTGAATCAATGGATCGTTGAAACCGAGCAAGCCGTCTGCCAACGACGTGGCGCGTCCGGAAATTGCGCTCGTGCGCAAAGAAATCGACTTAAGCGCAAAGTTATCGCTCCGAGCTTGGTTGACGACTCAAGAACCATGTCGGGCTCAGGAAATTCCAAACCGACGGCGGCACCGGCCTCGGCGGCGCGATCGCGCCTTTCGGACGGCTCGACGTCTTGGTCAACAATCACGGCGCAGCATCGTCGTTCCAAGCCTCGACCTGTCGCTCAACGGATGGCGAACGGTCGTCCGAATCAACCTCGACCAGACGTTTTTCGCCGCGCACCAGTTAATAAGTCAGAAGACTTCGGGTCGATTATCAACCTCTCGACCTTCCCCCCTCCACCAACGGCGCTGCGATGGCCAGTGCGTACTCGGCGGGCAAGACGTGCTGGAGAACGGCGGCCGCAGCCAGTCCCGCGCAATCGCCCGTATCCCACCAGATCGCTTTCGTCTGAAACAAACCACCAAAAGTTGGCTTACTTGCGCCCTTATGCGCCATGTGGCTCCGCAGGAGACAAACATCGGCCGCCCACATTCGCAACTCTCGCATATTGACGGTCAGGTGCACTTCGCGGGCACCGTACCGAGTCCGAGGTCGGTGAAATGCTCCCGAGAGCTTTATCTCGGATTCCCGGGAGAGCCGAGCGCATTGAATGTTAACTGTGGCAAAAGTCCGAACGACACATTAGTAGACTACATGTTAAAAGTATGTAGTATTAGATCGTTTACTAGTAGACGGCGCGGTATATATTTTGCGCTCAACCTAAAGTTCGCCGGTCCCATTCGCAGTCCAATAGAGCCGCACAAGGGCGTGCCATGGGGATTCGATGGATAACTATCCAACCAGGGAAGTGCTGAAGAAGCTGAAGAACCTAGTCGAGGGCAAGCTCGATTGGTCGCGCGTGAGTTCGCCCAAGGACCCCGACCGATTCATAAAGTACCTGGCGCTGGCCCAGGCGGAACGGGTGAGCTGGCCGGAAAAGATCCTGTTGCCGCTCGGTGAGCATTTGTACATCGTCGCCCGCAACGGCGCGCGCGTCGTCAAGTGCGATTGCGGGCAGGAGTTTGACTGGCGCGAGAACTGGCGCGGTTATTGCCGTTTGCGTGCATGTGCGGGATTCATCTGCGGGGGAGGACTAGGTCATGCCAACTATCACAACGCCGAAACGGCAGCTCGCGTGGGTCTTCGACCTGAACAAGTGCATCGGCTGCCAGACCTGCTCGGTGGCTTGCAAGGTTCTGTGGCCAGGAGAGGATCCAGGCACCGAGCCGATGTGGTGGATGACGGTCAACACCCAGCCGGGCCGGGGGACACCCCGCGACTGGGAAGCGATGGGTGGGGGCTACGCCGGCGGCCGGCTGCGGGCCGGCCGCTTGCCCACTGCCGAGGAGATCGGGGGCGGCTGGGATTTCAATTACGACGAGGTGCTGAGGGGTGGCCGCGACACTCAGCTCCACGCAGTCAGCGGGAACCCCAGCTGGGGAATGAACTGGGACGAAGACGAGGGCGGCGGCCAGTATCCGAACTCCTACTTCTTCTACCTACCGCGTCTCTGTGCTCACTGCACTCGACCGGCCTGCGCGGAAGCCTGTCCGCACGACGCGATCTTCAAGCGGGACGAGGACGGGATCGTCCTCATCGACGAAGAGCGCTGCCGTGGCGACCGCTCCTGCATCAAAGCGTGTCCGTACAAGAAGATCTACTTCAACCCGGTGCGCCGGGTTTCCCAGAAATGCATCGGTTGCTTTCCGCGCGTCGAGAACGGCGTTGCCCCGGCGTGCGTGCGGCAGTGCCCGGGGCGGGCGGCGTTCATCGGCTTTCTGGAGGACGAGGGGGCCGCGGTATCGAAGCTCGTCCGCCGCTGGAAGGTGGCGCTGCCGCTTCACCCCGAGTTCGGCGTCGAGTCAAACGTCTACTACGTGCCGCCGCTGGCGCCCGCGCCGCTGCGCGCCGACGGCAGCAGGGACGAGCGAGGCGACCGCATTCAACCGGCCTACCTGGAGTCGCTGTTCGGCCCCGCCGTCCATACAGCGCTTGCGACCCTGAAGGGGGATCTCGAGAAACGGCGGGGCGGCGCCTCGTCGGACCTACTGGACACGCTCATCCTGTACCACTGGCACGATGCCCTTGGCCACCTCCGCCGTGATCCAGCCGACATCGATTGGACGAACGAACCCACGAAAGGGGACCGTCGATGAGCCATGCACAAGACGCCACGAGGGATCGGATGCGCCGGAGCTGGGAAGACGCGTATCGAGACAAGTGGAAGTGGGACAAGGTCGCGTGGGGCTCGCACTGCACCGACTGCTATCCGTCGAACTGCCCCTATCGCGTTTTCGTTCGCGACGGCCGCATCGTGCGCGAGGAACCCGCGGCAACGTTCACGACCGTCGAGCCCGGAGTTCCCGACCTGAATCCCACCGGCTGCCAGAAGGGCGCTGCGTGGAGCCGGATGCTCAATGGAAAGGATCGTGTCACGTATCCCATGCGCCGCGCCGGTGAGCGGGGCGAAGGCCGCTGGAGCCGTGTGACCTGGGACGAGGCGACGACTGAAATCGCTGACGCGATGCTGGACGCCATCGAGGAATCGGGGCCTCGCACAATCTTGCGCCCGGGCACGACCGAAGGGGGCGGTCAGGCGATGGCCCTCACGAACAACGTCTTCTTACGGCTCGGGGCCACAGTTTCGGACTTTCTTGCCGAGGTTGGGGACATGGAGCCCGGGATGTATATCACCTTCGGACGGATTGGCATGTGTTCCAGTCACGACGACTGGTTTCACTCCGAGCTGGTGCTGATCTGGGCCAACAATCCGGTGCAAAGCAACATCACGACGGTCCATTACCTGACCGAGGCGCGCTACAACGGCGCCGAGATCGTCACGATCGCGCCCGACTACAGCCCCTCGGCGGTTCATGCCGATCAGTTCGTGCCCGTGCGGGTCGGCTCCGACGCCGCGCTAGCGCTGGCGATGTGCCGCGTGCTCATCGACGAGGGACTGGTCGATGAGCCGTTCGTGCGCGAACAGACCGATCTCGGCCTGCTGGTACGCACCGACACCGGCCGCTTCCTGCGCCAGTGCGACGTCCGTGACGGCGGATCGGACGAGGTATTCCATCTGTTCGACACGCGCAGCCAGCGGATCGCCGAAGCGCCGCGAACGCTCGAACTTGGAAGGCTCGAGCCAGCGCTGGACGGCGCGTACGGCGCCACGCTGAAGGACGGCACTAAGGTCGAAGTGGTGCCGGCGTTCGTGCTGTTGCGGCGCCGGCTCCAGGCATACGCACCGGAAGACGCGTCAGGCGTCTGCGGCGTCCATCCCGAGACGATTCGTCAGCTGGCCCGCAAGGCCGCCAACAAGCGGACGCGCATCCTCACCGGCTTCACGATGTGCAAGTCGTATCACGGCGATCTGATGGAGCGGGCCATGTGCCTGGTGGTCGCGCTTACCGGCAATTGGGGCAAGAAAGGCACCGGTATTCGCGGCATCTCGGGGGGTATGTTCGATGGGGCCTACAGCGTGCCCCAGAAGTCGCGAATGGGCCAGCAGGTCACCGAAGAAACGTTTCGCGTCCAGGAGGAGGGAATACGGGCGGCCCTGGCTGCGGATCCGGCGCTCACGCGTGAAATGCTCATGATAGAGGCCGGCTCCAAGTTCGGCATGGAATCGGGCGCGACCCCGCCCTTTTTCTTTTGGTACAACCAGTGCGGATACCGGAACGTCTATAACAAGCCCTCGAACAACGATCCCGGGATGAAGCGCCGCTTCGACGACTACGTCAACGAGGCGCTGGCGAAAGGCTGGTGGAAAGGTCTGGAGCATCCGACCGTCGAGGAGCCGCACCGCGTCCTCTTCAACATCGGGAACAACCCGTTGCGCATGCAGCGCGGCGGCCAGCGCATGCTCCTCGAGCATCTGTGGCCGACGCTCAACCTGATCGTCACCCTCGACTTTCGGCTGTCGACCACCGCGCTCTACTCCGACTACGTGCTGCCCGTTGCGCAGCATTACGAAAAAACGAACTTCCCTTACACGGTGCACGACTCGATGTACCTCACGCTGTCGGATCGTGCCGTGGAACCGCAGGGGGAAGCCCTCTCCGACTATCAGGCCATGCTGTTGATCGCGCGCAAGCTCTCCGAGCGCGCGGTGGCGCGCGGGCTGCTGGAAGTGAAGGGGGCGGACGGCCGATCGATCCGACTGGATACGTTCTACGACGATCTGACGCTGAATGGCGCCTTAGAT
>JAKAVX010000246.1 GCA_021827465.1 Deltaproteobacteria bacterium
TTCGCCGGCGAATCCTGTTCGCCTTCGAACTCGCCGAGCGTGAGACCGAGCCGCACGCCCGCCACGCGCTGCTCACGTTCGTGGTGATCGGTGGAGGACCCACCGGAGTCGAGATGGTGGGCGCGATCTCGGAGATCTCGCGAAAGGTTATCGTCAGCGACTTCCATCGGATCGACCCGCGCGAGGCGCGCATCGTCCTCGTCGAGGCCGGCCCGCGTATCCTGCCCGCCTTCGACGAGCGGCTCGCCGCGAAGGCCCATCGCGAACTCGAGCGATGCGGTATCGAAGTGATGATCAACGCTCCCGTTCAGGCGGTCGAGCGGGGCGTGGTTCGCACCGCACTCGGCACGATCGAATCCCGCACCGTGGTATGGGCCGCGGGTGTGAAGGCGTCGGGACTGGCGCGGCTTCTCGGCGTGGAACTGGACCGCGCCGGGAGGGTCAAGGTCGAGCCGGACTTGAGCGTGCCGGCATGTCCCGGGGTGTTCGTGGTCGGCGACCTTGCCGCCTGCATCGACGAAGAGGGCGTTCCGCTGCCGGGACTGGCGCCGGTTGCGATACAGGAGGGACGCCACGCCGCGCGCAATATCGTGCGCACGCTCGAGGGCAAGTCGCGTCTTCCGTTCCATTACGTGGACAAGGGCTCGATGGCGACGGTGGGGCGGGCTTTCGCGGTCGCGCAGATAGCGGGGCTCAAGCTGAGCGGATTTATCGCGTGGGTGGTCTGGTCGCTGGTGCATATCGCCTATTTGATTGGCTTCCGGAATCGGGTGATGGTTATGTTCGAATGGGCTTGGGCCTACCTGACCTACCAGCGCGGCGCGCGCCTCATCACCGGAAGCCTGCATGACCTCCTGGCCGAGTCCGAAAGCCGCAAATCGCCCGAAGCCGCGGCCGGACAGGCCAGGCGATGAGACTTGAGGAGGAGCGGTGCAAAACCTCGAAGCGAAGTTCAAGCTTTCCGATCTCCATCGGTCGCGCGAAAAGGCCGAATCGCTCGGTTACGATTTCAAGGCGACCTTCCGCCAGCGCGACACTTTCTTTCGCGTTCCGCGCGGCAAGTTGAAGCTGCGCGAGGAACCGTCGGGCGCCTGCCTGATCCATTACGACCGCGCCCCGAGCGACGATCTGAAGCTTTCCAGCTACGAAATCACGCCGGTCGCGGAGCCCGAGCCGCTGCGCGCGGTTCTGTCGGCGGCGCTCGGCGTTCTCGCCGAAGTGCGCAAGGAACGCACGCTGCTGATGAAGAACAACGTGCGGCTGCATCTGGACAGCGTTGACGGGCTCGGAGCCTTCGGCGAAATCGAGGCGGTGTTGGATCAGGGCGTCGACAGTGCGAGGAGCCGCGCCGACGTGGACGATCTCATCGAAGCGCTCGGCGTGCGCCGGACCCATCTTATCGGCGTTTCCTACGCCGACATGCTCCGCCCCGTCTAGGCGGCCGCGCCCGCAAGATACTCGCCGAACAGATTCCCGCGAGCAGCGCCACCGCGAACATCGCGGCCACCTCGCCGCCAATCCTGCGCGCGAAGTAAAAGGCGGTGCCAATCGCCGCCGTCCACTGCGCGATCGCGAGAATCGCATTGGCAAGGATGAAATCTCCCGGGCGTCCGCCGAGCGCTGAGCCGAGCATCGCGATCGCGATATGTAGCGCCGGGCCCTGCAGGTTCGGCCGTCCCGCCGGGCCCTGCAGGTTCGGCCGTCCCGCCGGGCCGTAATTGATATGGTCCCACCACGCCGTCCCGTGATGCGCGTACCATTCGGCAAGCGAGATGTGAAAGCCCGAGTCGATACTGACCCGGTAATCGCCGATCGACGCGACGAGCAGGACGAAATTGAGCCCGAAGATTTCCCACGCGATCCATCGCGCCCGCAAACTCCACGCCTCGATTCCCGGCGTCGGACTCGGCGCGGGCGCGCGGCGTTTGGGCTCGACGCTGAGCGCCTCAGCCCCCGGTCGCCATCCGGCCCTCCACGTCCACGACGGGCGTCCGCGCGCAAACCCACGGCGGGTCTCAGGGCGCGAGGCAAAATCATGCGGATAGGTGCTTCGATGCGCATTCTCGAGGGCGTGCGCAAGAACTGAACGCGCTGGTTCGCGGCGATGCGCAGTCGCCTCGCAGGCGGGGCAACCCCCCGAGGCGGGCCAGCGCTTCCTCACTTTGATTCTAGAGTGCGCCGGGCCTTACGCAAACCGCGCTTCGTCGCGCCAGAGCCATCCGTTGGCTGCGACCGGGTGCGAAGAAAGATCGTCCATCCACTTCACCCATGAGACCACGCGCGGTGCATCTTCGGCCGCTATCGCCGCCGTCGTCGGATCGAAATTGACAAGCTGGCTCAGTTGCCCGCACAGTCCGAAATCGCCCACTCAGGGACGCCGCCCGGCCGGAACGGCGTGCCGCCCGCCAGGTGCCGGTCGATAAGCGCGAGCAGGCGCCGGTAGCTCTGCTCGATAAGCGCCGTGGTCGTGTCGTTGGAGCCGACCACCGAGAGCCGCTCGATTTGCCGGTCGGCGATGACTTCCGCGGCGCGCTCGAGCCTTTCGCGGCCGAGATGGAGATTGCGATCGAGAGCGAGCACGTGCGACGCCTTTCTGATATCTGGGCGTACCTCCATCGATAATGGAACATCGCCTTGGTGACCCACTCGTCGGCGTAATCCTCGATAAGCGAGTCGAGAAAAGCGAGCGCCGGGTCGGGCGCGATGAGCGAGCGCTTGCTCGCGATCGATTCGAGCCGTCGAATCTGGAAGGTCTATTCGATCATCGATTCGTCCACCGCACCATTTTCTCCCGGGAGCACCAGCACCGGGATGAGCGCCACCGCAACCGGCGGAATTCCAGCGTCTTCGACCGAGCCGCCCGTGTTCCATCGGAACGGGATGCGCCGGCATCTCAGCACCGCGCGCATCTTGCGCGAGTATGGCGATCCGTAGCCTCCGACCAGCTTGAGTTCCTCCGTCACGCAGTATTCTCCGATAGCCGCATGCTTCTCAGACTGGCGCCTCGACGATAAGTTTCGGCGCGCGCGCGGGTGGCAGATGGTCGTAGAGGTCGGCGACAAGATCGGACCTGAGCTTTCGGTGCGCCGGGTCGTTCCACAGGTTATGCCATTGAAGCGGATCTTCGCTCAGATCGTAGAGTTCGCCCTCGGTCCCGTCGTAGCTGATATCCGGCGTCGGAGCCTGCCGCGCCTCAGCCAGCGGTTCGAGGTTGAAGCCCTCGTCGCGCGTGCTCTTTTCGTAAACCGTGCACAAAAAACCGCCGCGGTAGATCGACTTGAGATGCATCCCGACCTGCGCGAACTGGCTGTCCCATTCGGTGATGACCCGTTCGCGTCCCGAGCCCGGCGCGACCGGAAGCGGCTCGCCCTGTATCCAATCGGGGATCGACACGCCGGCGATTGCGCAGAAGGTCGGCGCGAGATCGAGATGTCCGACCGGCTCGTCGATTTCCGCGGGCTGGATACCGGCCAAGGGCGCGGGGCGCCATATCAGCGGCACCCGCATCAGCGCGTCCACGTGATAGGGGCCCTTGTACAGGAGCCCGAAGTCGCCCTGCAGTTCGCCGTGATCGGTGGTGAAGAAAACGTCGGTATGCTCGTCCCATCCGCGCTCGGCGACGCGCCTCAGCACGAGCCCGCAGGCCTCGTCGATAAGCTCGTTCTCGACGTGGACCATCGCGTTTACTTCGCGCACCTGGTCATGGGTCATCTGGCACGGGACGAAGTTCATCGGGCCGCCCTCCGGGTTGCGGAAGCGTCCTTCGTACCAGTCGAGCCAGTGGCGGGGCTTCTCCCGTAGAATCCGTTCGATTTTCTCGCGCGAGCCGGGATGGCCCGGCGGCAGGTCGAGGTCGCGCCAGTTGATCCTCCGGCGCGCCTCATCGCCGGGCGGGTCCCACGGATGATGCGGGTCGGGGAAGCTCATCCAGACGAACCACGGCTCCCCGGCTCCGAGCGAGTCGAGAAAGCCGATCGTCCGTTCCGCGACCCAGTCGGTATGGTAATGCTCGCGGGAGATCGGATTGTACTTGGTTTCGGGAGCGCCCGTGTCGCCGCCGCCCAGGCCGCTTAGCAGCGGCGCGAACCCGCCGACCTCCTCGGGATGGTTGTTGGCGAGCCAGACCGAATAATGCCATCCGCCCATCGGCCCGTGCATCGCAAGCTCCGCACGCTCGAAGCCGCGCAACGGGCCGACGTCTCCCTCGCGCCCCATCCGGTTCTCGCGCCATAGCTGGGCGAAATCGAAGGCAGGCTCGAAATGCGCCTTGCCCAGAAGCGCGGTTCGGTAACCGGCCTTCTCGCGCAGGTATGCGGCGATACTCGGCGCGCCAAGCGGCAGCGGGACTCCGTTGGCGAAGACCCCGTGGGTGCGCACGTACTGCCCCGTCAGCATCGTCGAGCGCGCCGGCATGCACACCACGTTCTGGTTGTGCGCGCGCCGGTAGTTGATCCCATGGGCGGCAAGCCCGTCGGCGGCCGGGGTGTGCGCGATACGATTGCCGTTGCATCCGAGCGCGTCGTAGCGCTGCTGGTCAGTCGTGATGAAAAGAATATTGCGGCGCGTGTTCATCGCCCTGTCCCCCTGTTATGCGACTGTGCCGGAATGCGTCGCGTAAAGTTCGGCGGCTTCGAGAGCCTGTTCGCGATAGACGTGATGCTTCTGGTTCTCCGGATCGGCGACCATCTTCAGAAACGCCTTTCGCGACGGATATTGAACCAGCAGGGTCGCGTCCCATCTCCTGTCGCCGACGACGGTGGTCTCGACCGGCCCGGAATAAATCACCTTGCCGCCCATCGCTTCGATCATCCTGAGCACCGCGCGCGCGTACTTCGCATAGGACTCGGCGCCGCCCGGCTTGAACTTGAGCAGGTTGATCATCACGACCGGCCCGGTATCGGGGGCCTCGCTCAGCGCCCTTATCGCTTCAAGAGTCGGAACTACTGCGTTCATTCGCAAATCTCCTTTCGGGCCGCGGCTATAGCGCGGCCGTTGCCGGTGGACTTCGAAACATCGCCCTCAGCGTAAACAGGAGCACGGCTTTTGCCTGTTCCACCGACAGCCCCTGGCGCCGGCGGAGTTGATCCCACGATTGGAACGAGGCGGCA
>JAKAVX010000247.1 GCA_021827465.1 Deltaproteobacteria bacterium
CAATTGCGGATGCGGCAAGGACGACTGCCCGAACTGCAAGCCGATCCTCGATCTGATGAACGCGGTTGACGAATCCGTTCCGCAGCCCGAACGCGAAATCGACAAGCCGTTCCTGATGCCGGTCGAGGACGTGTTCTCGATCTCCGGGCGCGGCACGGTCGTGACCGGACGCGTCGAGCGCGGCAAAGTCAAGGTCGGTGAGGAAGTTGAAATCGTCGGCTTCAAGGAGACGACGAAGACGGTCGTCACCGGAGTCGAGATGTTCCGCAAGATTCTCGACGAAGGCCAGGCCGGCGATAACATCGGCGTGCTCCTTCGCGGCGTCAAGCGCGAGGAAGTCGAGCGCGGACAGGTTCTCGCACAGCCCGGCTCGATCACGCCGCATACCAGGTTCGAGGCCTCGGTTTACGTCCTGACCAAGGACGAGGGCGGACGCCATACCCCGTTCTTCAACGGCTACCGGCCGCAGTTCTACTTCCGCACCACGGACGTTACGGGCGTGATGACGCTGCCCGAGGGCACCGAGATGGTCATGCCCGGCGACAACGTCAATATCGCCGGAGAGCTGATCACGCCGGTCGCGATGGACGAAGGACTGCGCTTCGCGGTGCGCGAAGGCGGACGCACGGTCGGCGCGGGCGTCGTCTCGAAGATTGTTAAGTAACCGGATGAACGAGGTAGCGTGGCGCTTTAGGACTCGGCCCCAAGTCATATGATGAACGAGAAAATACGCATACGTCTTAAGGCGTACGATTACCGCCTGCTCGATCAGTCGGTGCGCGAGATCGTCGACACGATCCGGCGCACCGGCGGACGCGTGGCCGGTCCGATCCCGCTGCCGACCCGTATTGAAAGATTCACCGTTAACCGTTCGCCGCACGTCGACAAGAAGTCGCGTGAGCACTTCGAGATCCGCACTCACAAGCGGCTGCTCGACGTGCTCGAGCCCACCCAGCAGACTATCGACGCCCTGGGCAAACTCGACCTGGCGGCGGGCGTCGACGTCGAAATCAAGCTTGAGTAGTGCCGTGCTGACCGGACTGATTGGAAAAAAACTCGGGATGACGCAGGTGATCGACCCGGCAACCGGCCGCATCCGTGCGGTTACGGTTATCGCGCTCGGCCCCTGCACCGTCACCCAGATAAAGACCGGGCCGACCGACGGCTACGACGCCGTCCAGGTGACCTTCGGAAAGCTTAAGCCCTCACGCGTCAACCAGGCCGAGCGCGGCCATTTCGCCAAGGCAGGAATCGCCCCGGGCGTGCGCAGCGCGGAGTTCGAGCGCCGCGGTGAGGCCGATCTCGCGCTCGGACAGGCGGTCTCGGCGGCCGATGTCTTCAAGGCGGGCGATCCGATCGACGTAAGCGGCGTGTCCAAGGGGCGCGGCTATGCGGGCGTAATCAAGCGCCATCATTTCGCGGGCTTTCCGGGTTCCCGGGGCACCCACGAATACTTCCGCCATGGCGGCGCGATCGGCAACCGCTCGTATCCGGGCCGCGTCCGCAAGGGACTCAGGATGGCGGGTCAGCTGGGCAACGAGAAGTGCACCGTCAACAACCTCAAGGTGGTTGAGTTGCTCGCCGACGACAACGCGATCCTGGTCGCCGGCGCGGTGCCCGGTCCCGACGGCGCCCTGGTGACGGTCAGGCACGCGACACGGCCCAAGACCCGGGGAGCGATAGTGGCCAATGGCTGAGGCGAATACGGAAATCTCGGCGGTCAAAGTGCCGCTTTACTCGGCGGGCCGCGAGCGCTTGGGCGAATTCGATCTCGCCGGTGCGGTCTTCGGACGCGAGGTCAACGAATCGCTGCTTCATGACGCGGTCAGGATGCAGCTCGCAAATCGGCGCCGCGGCACCGCTGCGACCAAGACCAAGGGCTTCATCTCGGGCGGCGGACGAAAGCCGTGGAGGCAAAAGGGCACCGGACGGGCCCGCGCGGGTTCGACCCGGTCGCCGCTATGGCGCCACGGCGGGACGATCTTCGGACCGCTTCCGCGCGACTATTCGTACCATATTCCGAAGAAGGCATGGCGCAACGCGCTATGCGTCGCGCTCTCGGAGCGGGCGAAGAACGGCAAGTTGGTGGTGGTCGAGTCGCTCGAAATGCCCGAGGCCAAGACCAAGGTGGCGAGCCAGTTCCTAAAGGCGCTCGGGCTTGGCCATGCGCTGGTCGTGATTGGCGACGACGACGCGCTTTTCGGGCGCGCGGCGCGCAATCTGGCCGCGCACAAAGTGCTGCTGGTCGGGGGCCTCAACGTTTACGACGTGATGTACTACGACGAAATCCTGATGACCGCCAAGGTCGCCCGCCAGATTGAGGAGCGGTTTGCGGGAGGCGCGCGATGACCAACGACAACGTGATTCTCGCGCCGCTGGTCACCGAGAAAAGCACGGTTGCCGGCGAAAAGACCAACCAGGTCGTGTTCAAGGTTCGTCCCAAGGCGAACAAGGACAAGATTCGTGAGGCGGTCGAGGCCCTGTTCAAGGTGACGGTGGTCAAGGTCCGCACCGGAAATTATCTCGGAAAAGAGCGCCGACGCGGCCGCACGATCGGCCGCCAGCGCAACTGGAAAAAGGCATACGTGACCCTTAAAGAGGGCGATCGGATCGAGTTCTTCGAGGGCGTTTAGATCGGGTAGCAAGCCATGGCAGTGATACAACTAAAGCCACGCACGCCGGGCCAGCGCTTTATGCAGGTGGCCGACTTCTCTGCGCTTAGCAAGAAGAAGCCCGAAAAAGCTCTGCTCGCACCGCTCAAGCATTCGGGCGGACGCAACAACCTGGGCCGCATGACGATGCGCCATCTGGGCGGCGGCCATAAGCGGATGCTCCGGGTTATTGACTTCAAGCGCAACCACGACGGCGTTCCCGCCACCGTGGCGGCGCTAGAGTACGATCCCAACCGCTCGGCCAATGTCGCGCTCCTGCATTATGCGGATGGACGCAAGAGTTACATCCTTGCTCCCGAAGGAGTGAAGGCGGGCGACAAGGTCGAATCCGGTCCCGCGGCGGATATCCGTCCCGGCAATGCGCTGCCCCTTAAGAACATCCCGGTCGGCACCGTCGTTCATGCGATAGAGCTCAAGCCGGGCGGGGGCGCCCAGTTGGCCCGCGGCGCCGGAACTCAGGCGCAATTGATGGCCAAGGAAGGGAAGTTCGCCCTGCTCAAGCTTCCCTCCGGCGAGCAGAGGATGGTGCTGGCGGAGTGCCGGGCGACGATCGGCCAGGTTGGAAATCTGGAACACGAAAACATCTCGGTCGGAAAGGCCGGCCGAACCCGATGGCTCGGCAAGCGTTCCAGCGTGCGCGGTATCGCGATGAACCCGGTCGACCATCCGCACGGCGGCGGCGAAGGACGTTCCAAGGGAAATCATCCCCAGTCGCCGTGGGGTACGCCGACCAAGGGTTACAAAACGCGCGGCAAAAAAGCCTCGGATCGCTATATCGTGAGCGGACGCCCGAGGGGCAAGCGGAGATAAGAGCCTTACGATGGCAAGGTCGCTGAAAAAAGGTCCGTTCGTCGACGAACATCTGAAGAAGAAGGTCGCTGCCGCGCTCGCGGCGAGCGATCGCAGGATAATCAAGACCTGGTCGCGCCGCTCGATGATCGTGCCGGATATGATCGGCCTGACCTTCGCGGTGCATAACGGCCACAAATTCGTCCCGGTCTACTGCACCGAGAACACGGTGGGGCACAAGCTCGGAGAATTCGCTCCGACCAGGACCTTCCATGCCCACGCGGGCACGAAGAAGGCCGAAGTCAAGGGCGGTGGCGGCGCTCCTGCGCCGAGCGCAGCGCCGAAGCGTTAGGAAAATGGAAGCGGTAGCGCGAACCCGATATATCAGGATTTCGCCGCGCAAGCTCCGCCTGGTGTGCGAGCTTATCGCCGGCAAGAAGGTCGAACAGGCGCTTTCGATCCTCGAGTTCACGCCCAAGAAGGGCGCGCGCTTCGTTCAAAAGGCGCTGCTTTCGGCAGTGGCGAACGCCCGCGACCAGCAGAGCGTTGACGAGGACAAGCTTTACGTGAAGCGGGCGGTGGCCAACCCGGGACCGATCTGGAAGCGGTCGCTGCCGCGCGCGCATATGCATGCGACGCCGATACTCAAGCGCACGAGCCATCTGATGGTGGTCGTCGACGAGCGGGCGTCCTGAGGTTTCAGATGGGGCAGAAGACACATCCGCGCGGACTCAGGCTCGGGGTCATTGAGACGTGGGACTCACGATGGTACGCGACGCACGAGTACGCGCCATTGCTGCACGAGGACCTGAAACTGCGCGACTTTATCAAGAAGCGCCTGTATCACGCCGGGATTTCGAAGATCGAAATCGAGCGGATGGCCAACAAGGCCAAGATCAATATCCACACCGCGCGGCCCGGAATCGTTATCGGCAAGAAGGGCGCCGAGATCGAAAAGTTAAAGGGCGATATCCAGAAAATGATGAAGGGCAAGGAACCCTTCATCAATATTCATGAAGTGCGCCGTCCCGACCTCGACCCGCAACTGGTGGCCGAGAATATCGCGCTGCAGTTGGAGCGCCGCGTCGCGTTTCGCCGCGCGATGAAGGAAGCGGTCAACCGCGCGATGCGGATGGGCGCGCAGGGCGTCAAGGTTCACGTCGCGGGACGGCTCGGCGGCGCCGAAATAGCGCGCAGCGAATGGTACCGCGAGGGCCGCGTGCCGCTGCAGACGCTTCGCGCCGACGTCGCTTTCGGATTCGCCGAGGCGCGCACCACCTACGGCGTGATCGGCGTCAAGGTATGGATTTTCCGCGGCGAGGTTCTAACCCGCCGCGAAGAGGACACCAGGCGTCTGGGCGGACAGGCCCAGGCCTAGTAGGGCGACCCGGTTAGCGCGATGCTTGCACCGAAGAAAGTAAAGTACCGCAAGATTCAGAAGGGCCGCGTCCGCGGCGCCGAGTCGCGCGGACTCGAACTCGCTTTCGGCGATTTCGGGCTCAAAAGCGTCGAGACGGCGCGCGTGGACGCCCGTGCCCTCGAAGCAGCCCGAATCGCGCTCACGCGCCATATCAAGCGCGGCGGGCGGGTCTGGATTCGGGTCTTCCCGGACAAGCCGTTTACCAAGAAGCCGGCCGAA
>JAKAVX010000248.1 GCA_021827465.1 Deltaproteobacteria bacterium
CTCAAGAATTGGCTCGGCGGCCTCAAATTCGCACGCGAGGTCGCATCGGGCGCCATGCTGCTTCTTGACGGCAAGGAGGTTGGGCGCGTAACCAGTTCGACTGTGTTTCCCGGCTTGGGCGCGATCGGCCTTGCGATATTGCATCACAGCGCCTGGGCGCCGGGAACCGTGCTCAGCGCGCGCGGGGATAGCGGAGAAACGGCGACGGCGGTCGTAAGCGAGCTGCCGTTCGACAATAATTAGAAAACCCGGCTCCGGTCGCCTTCAAAAACGTCGGGGCAAGTCAGGGAAAAGCTGGAGGATAGGACGAAATGGCCAACGTTCTCGGAAAGCGCTACATGTGCGATAAGTGCGGCACTGAGGTGCTTTGCAACAAAGGCGGCACCGGCGCGCTGGAATGCTGCGACGGACAGATGAAGCTGAAGGAAGCAAAGCCGCTGCCTTCCTCGGATTAGGGTGGCGCGTCCGCCCCGTCGGGATGGATTGGTTTCAAAGCAAAGACGAATCGGAGGACCGGGCCGGCCATGACGACTGAGAAGGTCGACCTGGTCCTCCACGAAGGCGTGATTCTCGGGCATCCCGAGAGCGATTCGATTGCGATTCTCGACGGGCGGATCTTCGCTCACGGAAAGTTCGCCGATCTCAAGGGCCATATCGGCCCACGCACCCATCTTTTGAAGCTGCAGGGACGAAGCGTCGTTCCCGGCTTTGTCGATTCGCATATCCATTTCCTCGAGTCGGCGGCGGCGGCGACCGGCGCAACGCTGTGGCGATGCCGCACGGTCGGCGACTTGCTCGGCGAGCTGAGGCTCGCGGCGGGCAAGACGCCGCCGGGCAACTGGATGCGCGCGTTCGGATGCGACGAAGCGCTGCTCCGGGAGCGGCGCGGACCGACCCGTGCGGAACTCGATCAATCGGTGTCGAAGAATCCGCTTCGCCTGCGCCATCAGACATTGCACGCGTCGTGGCTGAACTCGCGCGCGATAAAGGCGCTCGGGATCGAGGATCCGGCTTTTCAGCCGCCCGAAGGCGCGGTGATCCATCGCGACGCCGCCGGACGCGCAACCGGTCTCGTGGTCGGGATGGAGCAATGGATCACCAGCAAGCTCCCGCTGGTGACGGCCGCCGAAGCGGAAGCGCGCGCGCGGATAATGAGCCGCGAGCTTTCGGCTGTGGGCGTGACCGCCTTCACCGACGCAACCGCCCGCAATGACGCCGCGCAGGTGAGTCTTTTCGCGGGCTTCGTGTCCTCGGGCGCGGTATGCCAGCGTGTCGCCCTGATGCTCGGCGCGCGGCATCTCGACTCCGCCGAAAGTGCTTTTGCCGCGGCGCGAAAGGCGAATCTTCGGATCGCCGGAGCCAAGTTCCTGCCCGCGCGCGCCGGCTACGATCGCAGGACGCTCAGGGCGGCGGTTCGCCGGGCGCTTTCGCTCGGGATGGATTGCGCGTTTCACGCCACCGAACTCCAGGAACTCGACGCCGCGCTGGAGGCGATCGAAGGCGCGCGGCCCGACACCGCAAACGATCCGCGCGCGCGGGCGAGCGTCATGCGGATCGAACATGGCGGAGTGATACCGCCGGATCATATCGAGCGCTTGCGCTCCGCCGGCGCGTGGGTCGTCACCAACCCGGGCTTCATCTATTACCGCGGCGCCAAGTACGCAGAAGAGCCGGGCCTGCTGCCGCATCTGTATCGCCTGCGCAGCCTCAAGGAGGCGGGTATTCCGCTTGCCGCGGGAACCGATTCGCCGGTTACGCCCGCAAAGCCGCTGGCCGCGATCGCGGCCGCCATATCGCGCACCGCGCTCGAGGGGATGCATCTCGCGGCGGAGGAGAGAGTCGGTGCGGCCGAAGCGTTTTCGCTGTTCAACGCCGAGGCGGCTCGCCTCGCGCGTCTTCAGGCGGGAACGATGGAGCCGGGCGCGTTTGCCGACCTGGTCGTATTGCCGACCGATCCGCTTCGCGCAAACGCCAGCGATCTCATGAGCATGGCGGTGGACATCACGCTGGTCGGCGGGCGTATAGTGTACGAGAGGGGACGGCCGGCGGTCGCCAACAGCGCGAGCGCCGACCTGCTTTCGAGTTGAGTTTCAGGGCGAATTGCTGAACGCCCGCCGTTTTCAATGCCATGGGCCGAGCGAATTCCGGACTGTCGCACACCGACGGCTTCCCGACCGTACTGTTCGAGAAACGCGACGGCGTCGCGTGGGTCACACTCAATCGTCCCCGCCAACTGAACGCCTACAACATGGCGATGCGCGACGACCTGTTCCAGGTGCTGGAGGCGGTTCGCGACGATCCGGAAGTGCGCGCGATGGTGCTGGCGGGAGCGGGAACGGCATTTTCGACCGGCGGAGATTTGGCGGAGTTCGGCACCGCGCCCTCGCCGATAATAGCGCGATGGGTGCGGTTTCGGCGCGACGTGTGGGGCCGGATGAAGGCGCTCCCGGTCCCGACCGTCGCGGCGTGCCATGGTTTCACGGTCGGCGGCGGACTGGAGATGGCGCTTTTGTGCGACGTCGCAATAGCGGCTGACGACACCCGCATCTGCCTGCCCGAAACCGGAGTCGGGATGATACCCGGAGTGGCCGGCACCCAGACCGCCCCACGGCGGCTCGGGCTTGGCCGCGCGCTCGACATCTGCATCACTGGGCGTTGGATTGACGCGCCGGAGGCGCTACTTGTAGGTTTGGTCGCCGAGGTCGTTCCAGCGGCCCGTCTTGATGCGCGCGCTCACGAACTGGCGTGCGCGCTGGGCCGTCTCCCCAGAGGGCTTGCTCACGCAATCAAGGTTGCCGTATGGGAGGGGATGGATCTGCCGCTGCGCGACGGAATCGAGCTTGAACGGTGCCTTGCCGAAAGGCACGGATCGGGTTCGGCCAAAAATAAAGAATTTGACGCCACCGGCAAAGGCCGCCGGCGTCGTGATACATTGGCATCGGCTTCTAGGAGGTCACGCGGTCTGTGAACACAGTCAACTTCGTCACGATTCCAACCTCGATCGTCCCGGACCAGGAAATCGTGGTTTTCGACGAACGGCGCCTGAACTACGCGCAACTGAACGACACCGTCAGCCGCTTCTGCGCGGTCTTCAAGCAACTCGGACTGAACTCCGGCGACGTCCTCGCCGCTCTCGATACCAATTCCGATCGCTACGTGGCCAGTTACTACGCGGCCGCCAAAGCCGGCCTCACCTTCCTGCCGCTCAACTACCGGGCCAAGGAGCAGGAACTCGAGTACATGATCAACACCGCCGAAACCAAGGTTCTCCTGGTCGGCGATCGCTATGAGGATCTGGTCGCGAAAATCCGTCCGCGCCTGGGCGTGAAGGAGACCGTGTCGCTCGGCGAGCATGGCGGGTCGATGAAGCGGCTGGCCGACCTTGCGCATAAGGTCGAGCCCGAGGAATCCGAGGCCGAAGTTGACGACGATGCGGTGTCGGTCCTGATGTACACCAGCGGCACCACCTCGCTTCCCAAGGGCGTGATGCTCCGTTACCGCGACTTCACCGCCTACGTGACCGCCAACGTCGAGATGGCTGACGGAAGCGACCGCGGCGTCGCGCTGGTGTGCGTACCCTTCTACCATATCGCGGGAACCACCGCGATGATGACCAATATCTGGACCGGCCGCCGGCTTATCATCATGCCGCAGTTCGAGCCGAACACCTGGCTAAAGCTGGTCGAGCGCGAGAAGGTCACCCACGCCTTCGTCGTCCCCACGATGATGAAGATGGTGCTCGACGATCCGTCGTTTGCGAAGACCGACCTTTCGAGCCTGACCAACCTCGCCTACGGCGGCGCTCCGATGCCGATCCAGGTGATCCGGCGCGCGATCGAGATGTTCCCGAAGAAAGTCGGGTTCGTGAACGCCTACGGCCAGACCGAGACGACCTCTTCGCTCACGGTGCTCGGCCCCGACGATCACCGGATCGAGGGCAGCGCCGAGGATGTCGAGCTCAAGTTGAAGCGGCTCAACTCGATCGGCCGTCCGCTGCCTGACGTCGAAATCAAGGTGCGCGACGAGGACGGCAAGTTCCTGCCCCAGGGCCAGATCGGCGAGATCTGCATCCGCACGCCCCGCATAATGAAGGGCTACGCCGGCCGCGAGGACGACGCTGCGCTGCCCGAGGGATGGCGCGCGACGGGCGACCTCGGATGGGTCGACGAGGACGGCTACGTGTTCTTCGCCGGACGCAAGGACGACATGATCATCCGCGGCGGCGAGAATATCGCCCCGGCCGAGATCGAAACCGTCCTGATGAGCCATCCCGGGGTCGAGGAGTGCGCGGTTATCGGAGTGCCGTCGGTCGAATGGGGCCAGACGGTCAAGGCTTTCGTCGTGCCGCGTCCGGGCGCCAAGCTGGACCGCGCGGAACTCAACGACTTCTGCCGAAAGCGCCTGGCCAGCTTCAAATGCCCCGAGATGATCGACTTCATCGACGAGCTGCCGAAAAATCCGCTCGGCAAGATTCTCCGAAAGGAGCTGCGCAAGAGCGCCTGAGCGTCCTGCCGGGCAAATCACGGATGTGATCATGGCTCGCTCGCACAAAACCGCTTCGCGCTCCGCGCCGGGCGAAGCCCGCGTCGCGGTGACCGAGCGCGACGGATGGGTCGAGGCGAAGCTCGACCGTCCCGCGCGCGGGAATCGGGTGAGCAGCGCGATGGGCGACGAACTGATGGCGCTATTCGAACGGGTCGAGGACGACGACAGCGTCCGCGCACTCGCGATAACCGGCGCGGGAACATCGTTCTGCGAGGGTTTCGAGCCCGATGTCGATCCGAACCTCGTCGAGTCGTTCGCCGTTGTAACCAAGCCGACCGTGGCGATCCTGAACGGGGACGCGCGCGACGAGGGACTCGAGCTGGCGATGGCGGCGGACATTCGGATCGCGTTACGCGGCGCGCATTTTGCGCTGACGCAACCCGAGCGCGGCTCGATTCCGCGATTCGGGGCGACGCAGCGCCTACCGAGGATCTGCGGTATCGGCAACGCGCTTCGGATGCTGCTCGCAGGCGCGGAAATCGACGGTGCGGAAGCGATGCGAATCGGGCTTGCGACCTATCTCGCCGCCAACCCGC
>JAKAVX010000249.1 GCA_021827465.1 Deltaproteobacteria bacterium
CGATCTGCCAATTTATCTATTTCATCGCCGTTGTCGCTTTCGAGGCGCGCCGCTGTCGGGCGTTGCGTTCGGAGCGTTCTTGGGCCTCTTTGAGGCGGTACGACTCGCCCTCAATAGCGATGACCTCGGAGCGATGCACGAGGCGATCGACGAGCGAAACGACGCACCCGGCATTGGGGAACATCTCCGGCCAGGCGGCGAACGGCTTATTCGTTGTCACGAGGGTGCTCTTGAGTTCGTAGCGTCCGTTCGCCAACTCGAAGAGCAGATCAGCGTGCCGATTGGAGTAGGACAAGTAGCCGATTTCATCGACTTATGTTGAGCTCAAGATAACTGGAAGAATTGGGATACATTCCCTTCGACCGCGAGGCGATCGACCTGCTCTTTCAGGTCATCTCGCAGCGGCACGAGCGCGGCAGCATCGTTATGACCACCTCGGGAACATTTTTGCGAAAGAGGCTACTCGACGCCGGAGTAGCCCCTTTCTCAGAACTCCACCCAAAGACGCGTTGGCCGACGGGACTACGCCTCCTCCGTTGGTGCTGGCACCGAGAACTCGAGAGGCGGAATAGAACCATTTGACATTCTATGATAAAATGACGGTTAGAAGCCTGATCCGACGGAGGTTCAAATGGCACGTGCAGCAGGGGACAAAAACTATTCAGCGCGCGAGAAGAGGCTGATCGCGGACAAGAAGGCCGCAGATGCAAAGGCCGAGGCGTTGAAAGCTGAATTGAAAGCGAAGGACGCCCGGATTAGGGAGCTCAGAGCAAAGCTCTAGATGCCACGACTAACGCCCAGGGCCTCAATAGGTTCGGGAGCCCAAAGTCATTTCACTGTCAATGACAGGGGACTTGCCGCGAGGATGGCCGACGCGGTTACGTTTTCCGTCGGCGAGTTCTCGGCGCCCTCCGGCTTGGGGTCGCTCGCGGCTTCGGCGCCCTAGGACTCTTCTGTCGAGCCTTGGACACCTGAGAAAACACCTCGCCCGCGATTGATCGCATATCCTCAGGATAGCTGCGAATCGTACCCGCGATCACGTTGACTATGAACGCTGGGCTTTGACTCAGCTCAACATTTTTCGGGTATGCGTATACCAAGCCGCCGGATAATGAATGCAGCGCCTTGCAGGTATCGACGAGTTCCGAGAGTTCCATGTCGATTTGCCTACGCAAGCGCAGTCCAACTTGCAGCGCTTCGTAGGCAATCACCTGGGTGTCTTTGTCCTGCTGCAGAGCGTCGATCTCTTCGAGAATATCCTGAAAGTGTTTACGCGGTGGTTCCTCCTGTTCGAGCTTGCTGATGAAACGCGACACCGAGGCGGGGTCTCCTAACAGAAACATGTCGTGAAGCTTGTCAAGGCCGATCTTTTTCACAGGCATTAGCCGTACGAGACGCTGAAGATCCACCAGACGGATTAGGGTTACGGCCTTGTGCCGACCGGCTTGGCGTTCGAGTTCATTGCTACTTCTGACCTCTGAAAGCAATGCCGAACCCCCTGCGTCTGTATACGACTCGCCGATCACGAGCGCATAATCGCAGTTCGCATCGTCGCGGTGTCGCGTGACCGTAGAGACCTTAACGGTCGAGTGTGTCATTTTTTTCCCAGAGGTCTCCACGGTCTTCGCCTCAAGACTAACCTTGTAGGTTCGCCTTTTTCCCGCCGCGCCGGTGATCCGCGCCTCGGCGATGCCGTCCAGCTTCCCCGGCCCGCCGATGCGTTGGGCAATGTAGCCCATGCTGCTAAACGCGTCTGTAACCGCATACTCAAAAGCCGTCGGCGCGTTTCTTGTATCATAAAGTCTTATTGCGATCAAGGATGCGTTTCTGCGAGTAGAGTCCTTTGCAAGCGCTCTAAGGAGACCATCCCTTCGTTCTATTACCTCGCGAACCAGACGTTCATCGCTCAAAGTCTCATAGAGCGACGCTTCAAGCAGGACCTCGGCGACCGCAAAAAGTTCTAATGGCTCGTTACCCTTGGAATCGTTGAAGTCATCAACAAATGTGGCCACAAACGGATGCTGGGTGTTGATCATTAACGTTCCGGCATTGACGTCCAGAACCGCGATTCCATCGTCCGGACTCAGTGCGCCGTGCTCGATCTTGAAAAACGCGCCGCCCTTCAGGGTTTCGGATAAGTGTTGCAAGAACGCGGAAGCATCGGATATACTCGCACGATCAAGCCGCGTTAAGAATGGCGTAGCCTTATGCTCCAGAACCTTCTGTAGCATCGACAGCAAGGGTTTCGCAGTCGTGCTGCGCGGGCTGCCGGCAAATCGATCAGCCGCGCGAACCTGGACGGCCTCCTCTTCATCAAGGCTGTTCAAGTAGTTGCGCGCTGTATTGAACGCTTCTTCAAAGAGTTCATGAAGGGGATCGAGATTGGTGGTGCGTTGCACATCCTCTCGCGACGATAAAAGGTCTGCATCAAGGCTATCCGCACGAACGACCATTCTAAAACGAGCGAGGGTGCCATGTCGTAACTTACTTTCAGAAAGCCCGAAATAGGCATCTTCTTCATTAACAAGGCGATTGCGGACGTACACGAAAAAACCGTTATTTCGGCCTATGCGGTCAGGCTTTCCAACGATCGGGTCTCGATATACCTCGATGGCTCCGCTAAGGCGCCCAAGCCGAGCGTGCTCGAGAAAGTATCGTTCTTCAGACGACGCTGCGTATCGCTTGTCCTCGCGCGCTGAAAACCCGGGGGTTCTTGGAAGGGCTTCCTTTCCGAGGATCCAGATTTTCTGTGGAACGATGTCATCCTTTGACGACTCTACTCGGTTGCCGTCGAGATAGAGCTTGAAGTCATCTCCCATCGGCATTGCGGTACTCAACACCCACTTGAGAACTCCCTCCTTGAGCTCGCTAACCAAAGGCTTTAGTTCAGTGAGGAGAGCGACGGTCCAGTTGTCTGGCGCGCTGGCTCCAAATAAATTGAGAGCGTCGTAGCCAGCCCCAGCGCCGGACACGTAAGACTTTAGAACTGCCTGCGCGTCATCGCGCGTCAAGACGCGCGCCGGAAACCTTATCCGTTTCTCCGCAGTTGCGGGCGCATGCTTCACTTCACCCCCGCTCACACGGTCGTAATCCATGGTAGCCGCAAAATATCTTGCTCCATGCTTCGAGACGAGGGTGAACTTGTGCGCTAGAACAAACGTGGCAAGCTTACCAATGCCGAACTTGCCAATAGGGCTTCGCCCGCGTGGCTGCCTATACTGTGGATGACGCTTGTTGCTCTCTCCGATTAGCCAATGCTGCTGCAAGCCGCTGGCGTCCATTCCGATGCCGTTGTCGATGACCACGATGCTCGACACTTGGCCAGAGGGTCGCTGTAAGATAATATGAGCGTCGGAAGCTCCTGCATCGAACGAATTCGCCACGAGCTCTTCGATGGCCTTATGAGGACTTCGATAGAGACCCTGGGAGAATAGCTCGATCGAACGCGGGCTAATTCTCACGTTGATGTCCACCAGGCGTGCCCCGGCGTTTGTTATATCACTATTTACCAAGTCGCTCTCCACAATGGCCTCGGTGAGTAGGCTGGAGTAGACAGTCGGCGCAGCGTTGCGGTCCTACCGAATATGGGTTGCCTCCTACCGCGCATGCAGATTGCTGCGATGACGATGGCTGCATGTTGAAACTAGTCACGCGGGCCGGCGTTTGCCGAAAATATGCTTGGCTCGCACCTCAACGGTGTCTCCGATCACCGACCTGGAACCGCATAACCACCTCAGTTCGAATGCGCTTTTCGATGCCGCGAGGCGTTACTGCGGACGGTGGCGGAAGGTATCGGCGCATAGCAGGGAGTTCACGTTCGTCCTGATTCATCAAGACGAAGCCCAGCTGCTGGGCGAGTTCGGCGACGGCGGCGGAATTCTGAATGAAGACACCCCGCAAGCATGAGTTCCCCGTAACAAACACCGCAGTTCCCTCACTCTTGAGTACACGCCGCACCGCAACAAGCATGTCATGCAAGTCCATAATATAGCGATCGACCATCCTCTGCTGCGCTCCCGGAAGCGCGCCGATGTCGCCCATTGCTTTTCGAAGCCGCTGAACCCACGATTTTGATATCGTGTCTGGGCCTTTCTCCGCGCCAATCGACATGGCGCGGATTCGTCGAAGAGTCCGCATCTGGTATCCAAACCATACCAGCGACAGCTTATGACCGCGGAGATAGTCGATGGCGTTCAAGTACGGCGGCGAGGTCACGATTGCGTCCGCGGATCGCGTCTTCAATTCGCTTAAACACCGGCCATCGCCGCGCTTCACTTGGACTCGTCCCTGCGGCGGTTGCTCTTCGAATATGCTAGCTAGGCGCACCATTGACGTCTCGAAGCCGGCAGCGACATCGTAGTCGTTTTCTTCGCGAACAATATGCGGCCTGCTATGCGAAACATCATCACCCAAAGATGCGCCGCCCTCTTTTCGAATTATAGTTCTACTTAGCGCGATTCGCATCGCGTCGGCGATCGTGCCACGCCGGCGGTACAGGAGACCGCTGAAGCAGCGAAGTTGCATTCGCTGCTTTCGCGCGAACCAATCTTTGATGAAATCTGTGGTTTCCCGATCATTGTCGATCCACGGCAAGGGAATTATTCTGCGATGGTCTTGGGAGTCGACTCTCTCAAGCAGGTCATAGCCAGCCTTCAAGAGCCGTGCGGGATCTATCTCCGTGTTCCAAACTTTCGCCATCAGCACCGCGAGCGGGTCAAGATCGAATCCGATCGCCGAGTGCCCCTGATCGGCGGCGGTCCGCAGCACGGTCCCTGAACCCGCCATCGGATCTAGTACCAGTGACCCAGCGGGCAATTCCGAGACAGCGCGCAGGGCGATCTCAGGCGCCATTCGGGCCGGAAATGGGTGGATTGGCGTAACTGCCGTCACTCTAGGTCACCTCCTCAACCGACTACGAGGCCCAAGCATCCGGGCTAGATCGCTCCTTTCTCGTTCGAAGGCGCGAATGCCGGCAAAGGTGTGGACTATTCTTTCGAGTCCGACCCCGATCTCGTAGGTAGCTCGGCGCGGTCTCATTCGAAGTGAGCAGCGATTTAAT
>JAKAVX010000250.1 GCA_021827465.1 Deltaproteobacteria bacterium
CCGATCTGCCCAACGGCTTGCTCCAGAAGACCGGCTGCATCACCGGCTGTCCGAGTCCATACACGCCCGCGCGCGGGAACGTATCGCGCCAGTCTTCGAGCTTATGATGGAGCGGCAGGAGCAGATGCGCGTACTCGGCGGTCTCGCCGGGCACTCCGCCCGCCCAGACCACGAGAGGAACTTTCTTTATTGCTTCGGCGGCTCGCCACGCCGGCGGCATGCTGAAGACCGGATTGGTCTCGGCGATGAAGAGCACGTCGACTTCGCCGTTGCGCATCGAGTCGAGAGCCGCGACAACGTCGTTGGTGCGAGTTTCCGGCTCCGGCGGCATCCCTTCGAGGAATTCCATCGTGCGGCCCAGATTGCCTGTGACCGCATTGAGGACGTAGGCCGCGGCATGAGTGGCGGGATCGTCGCCGCCGGCCAGCGCCACCGCGCCCTCGGCCTTGCCGAACCGCTCGCCCATCGCCTCGATCATTTTCGCTGGAATCCCGGTCTGCTGGCTGACAGAGGCGGGATCGTAGGAAGCAACGAAGCTCTTCAGCCCGGCGACGTCGACCTGCGCGTTGGGCGAAACCCATCCCTGGCTCAGGATGACGTTGAGAACCGACAGCGCGACTGCGGCTTCGGCTCCCGGAGGAACCGCTATCCACTCGTCGCATCGGCCCGCCGTGACGTTCATCCGCGGCGAGACATAGTAGGCATATCCGATAGTCAGCTTGCCGCGCCGCGTCTGGGGCGCGCGAAACTCCGCGAATTGGCGGCCAAACTCGACCGGCGAGCGCCAGGTTTCGTTAAAATCGGCGCCGAACGAGATGAGAACCTCGGCCTTATCAATATGGTAGACCGGCAGGTCGCGCAGTCCGAAGCACATCTCGGCGGCGTCGCGGGCGGGCGTTTCGCTTATCGCCTCATAGAAAATTCCGCGATTCGACTGGTAGACGCCGAGCCAAGCCTCGGTGATTGTTCTCAGCGTAGGCCCTTGATGTGCGGGACCAAGATAGGCAACCCGGTTCTTACCTTTCGCAGCCGCGGCCTTGAGAGCGTCATTGAGGAGCTTGTCGGCCTCGTCCCACGAGATGGTCTTGAGCGAGGAGCCCTGACGCTGCGTCGGATGGCGCAGGCGATCGGGGTTGTACACGCCCTGAAGCGCAGCATGTCCGCGCGCACAGATCGTGCCCTTGCCGATCGGATCGGCCGGGTTCCCTTCAAGTTTGATTACCCGTCCCTCGCGGATCCGGGCCACAACGCCGCATCCGGCGCCGCACTCGGTACAGGTGGTCGCGTAGAACTGGGGAACGCCCGGGATGACGTTCTCGTCGGGAACAACGTAAGGGATTAATTTTCTCGCCGCCGGCTGGCATCCCGGTACTGCCGCCGCCGCTCCCGCAGTCGCTGCGAGCTTAAGAAAGGAACGTCTTGAAAACCCCTCTGACATGGTCCTCATCGGCTCAGAAATGGCATGTGACGCAGTCGGTGCTTACTTTTCGCTGCGTGTGGCAGGTGAGGCAAAAGCCCATATTGATCTCGTGGACCGGTTCGATGCGATCCATCGTCTGCACCGGCCCATGACAGGTCTGGCAGGCGACACCGGCTGCAATGTGCGGCCGATGGGTAAAGCGCACGAAATCCGGAAGGGTGTACACCCGGTTCCATCGAATCTCGAACGGAGGCTGCGTGTGATCCATCCACGGGCGCGTCACCGGCTGGAGTCCACCGACCAGGGCTGCGCCGTGACATCCTACGCAACGCGAGACCGGGGGAACTCCCGAGGTCTGCGAGCGCCGCGCATACTCATGGCAGTACTGGCACGGGATCTTGTTTATTCCGGCATGAATCCGATGACTGAACGGAATCGGTTGGGGTACGTCGGCTCTCGGCGCCCAAGGCCGTTGAGACAGCCCAAACGTGAGGAGCCCTGCAACCACCAGCACTGCTGCAAGGGGCAGAATTGTGCGGTTCATGTTTCAGTTTCGACCGGCAAACCTTCGGCCTTGCCACGGGCCTGTGACTGCGGTGCACGCTGGAGCATGCCGCCCTCAGGCGTCGTGATCGATAAGCCGCTCAAATGGGTCACAAGCACTCAGTCCACAGGGAACTCCGGAGCCCTAATCGGCTGCCGGATTCAAAACGGTTAAATTTTGTAACACTGACATTTGCCATAATCAAGCAAAAGTAATGCGGAAGTGGGAAAGTTTCGCGACCGTGGCGGCGCCGGCGTCATGCCGTAAGCCGATTCGCCTCGTTGGGACAGGGCTTTTGTACGCTTCAAAAAATCCGAGCGCAACACCTTGAGAAGCTTTTCCTTGGTCGAAAACCCGGCGAACAGACCCGACGCTCGGGGCTGCGCCGTAGCCGCAAGGCCACCCGCGAGGGCTTCCAACGCCTTATCCCACCGCTCTTTTCGCGCTTCCATCGTCCCGGTTTCGGAGCCTCGCAAAGTATGTTAGTTAGCTGGAAACCTGACCAGCGGAGATTCAGAGCATCCAGTGCAGATAAAAACAGCATCGAGACTCGGTCTGTTGCCGCCGTATCTGTTCGCCGAGCTCGACCGCCTGAAAAAGGAAATCCAGAAGAAGGGCGTTGACGTAATCAGCCTTGGTATCGGCGACCCAGACCTTCCGACTCCCCGGCATATTGTCGAAGCGTTAAAGCGCGCGGCTGACGATCCCGCCAACCATCGCTACCCCGACTACCAGGGACTCGACCGTTTTCGCGCTGCGGCAACCGCCTGGTATCAGCGCCGATTCGCCGTGAAACTCGATCCGTCGCGCGAGGCTTGTGCGGTCATCGGCTCCAAGGAAGGGATCGCCAATTTTGCCACCGCCGTGGTTGATCCGGGCGATATCGTTCTCATCCCCGATCCCGGCTATCCAGTTTACTTCTCGGGATGTGTTTTCAACGGCGGCGAAGCGTACTTCATGCCCCTGCGCAAGGAGAACGGCTTTCTTCCCGACCTTGCGGCGATTCCGGCCGAGGTGGCGCGGCGGGCGAAACTGATGTGGCTCAACTATCCGAACAATCCGACCGCGGCCACCGCCGAGACCTCCTTTCTGGCCGACGCAGTCAATTACTGCATCAGAAAGAATATCATTCTGGCACACGACCTTGCCTATTCCGAAATAGCCTATGACGGATACCGTGCGCCGAGCATCTTTGAAGTTCCCGAGGCGCGCGAATGCGCAATTGAATTCCATTCCCTCTCGAAAACCTACTCGATGACAGGATGGAGAATTGGTTTCGCGGTCGGCAATGAAAACCTGGTCGGCGCGCTTGGACGGGTAAAGACCAATATGGACTCGGGGCCGTTTCAGGCGGTGCAGGAAGCGGCGATCGCCGCGCTGGAAGGGCCTGAAGATTCGATCCGGGAATATTGCGCGATTTACAAACAGCGGCGCGACCTGATGGTGTCCGCGCTTGGAGAGCTCGGGCTCTCCTGCCAGGCGCCGCGCGCCACATTTTACGTCTGGGCTGAGGTGCCAAAGGGCTACAGCTCGGCGTCGCTCACCGAGCGCGTGCTCAAGGAAGCGGGCGTAGTAACCACCCCTGGCTCCGGGTTCGGCAGGGGGGGGGAGGGATACGTACGCTTCTCGCTCACGGTATCGAGCAAACGGCTTGGGGAAGCGGTCGAGCGGCTAAAAGCGCTTCGCCTTTAAACGGGCAGGATGCCTCACCGTGCATTCATTGGCATAGGAACGAACCTGGGAGACCGAGCCGCCAATTATCGGGAGGCGATTCAGCGCATCGGACTCGTCCCCGGCACGCGCCTAATCCGTCAATCCTCGGTTTACGAAACCGAGCCGGTTGGCGAGGAACTCAAGTACCCGTTCCTCAATGGCGTGATCGAGGTCGAAACCGGACTCGTGGCCGAGCAGATGATGAAGCGACTGCTCGGAATCGAACGCGTGATGGGGCGAAAGCGGGTCAAGGGCCGCAAGCCAAAAGTGCACCGAGGTAAATATCGCCCGCGCGTAATCGACCTCGACCTGCTTTTCTTCGACAACGAAGTAATCGAAACCAAAGCCCTCCACGTGCCTCATCCGCGCCTTCATGAGCGCCGTTTCGTGCTCGCCCCGATGGCGGAGCTGGCGCCCGCCCTGATGCATCCCAAACTCAATGCGTCTATCTCGGAACTGCTCGTCGCGCTCAAGGATCCGCATCGGGTGACCCTTGCCCGCGCGGAAGTCCTCAGAGCGCCGTCGGCCAGGCGGGAGGTTGTGTTGCGATAAAAGTCTTCGCCGATTCGGCAGAGATCGGCGAGATCGGCTAAGCTGCGCAGGCGGTCCGATAAGCGCCGGGGGGCGCCTCGGCCATGTTCAGCGGACGACGATTTCACAGTCTCCAACGTCAATACATAACCGGCGCGTTTGCGCGGTTCGTGGCCGCACGCTGGCGAGGCAAAAACCAGATTGGATGAGATTTTCGAGCGAACGGCTCTTATGAAAGGGGATGGCGGCATGATACTTCGCCGCGTTACGGCGATGGTGACGTTGGCCGCTTTGCTTCTGTTCTGCGGATGCTCGGCGGAACCGGTATCGCGGCGCACGGAGCTGGAGATGGTGGCCGCAGGCGCGGTTATCGGAGCAGGAAGCGGTGCGCTTTTCCAGGCTACCCACACCAAGTATTCGATGGCGCAGAGTGTCGCGGTTGGAGCGGCAGGCGTCGCCGGAGCCATCCTGCTGTACGAGGAAGTCAAACGCGAAGCGGGCTACTATGGGCCGTATCGGAACGTCGTTGGCTCCGAGGGCCAGCAACCCGGCGTCGGCTCGGAAAACAGCCCCTCGAGCGGCGGCAGCGGCGCTACCAAGAGTAACGCCACCGTCGGCGGCTTGAAGTTGAATTAGAGCCGCGCGCAGACGCTCTAACGCGTCAGGCCGGCAATGCATGACCTGTGGTTATCCGCGCCTGAGCGGCCGATGACCTCGGCCGCTCCCAGGCGCAGGCATTTGCGGCTCAGTTGGATTGCCCGGGACGTTCAGCGATCAGGCGATCGAGCTCGACCCGAAGCCGCGCGAGCACTTCCTCGTACTTGAAGTTGCCGATTTTGTGATCT
>JAKAVX010000251.1 GCA_021827465.1 Deltaproteobacteria bacterium
AACGAGGGCATCACCTTGCAGTAAGGCAACCTTGGTAAAGTGATCCAATTCTTCACCTAAGTATTCGGCCATCAAGTCAATCTGACGAAAGACCAGCTCCACCGGAGCGATTCGGATCTTTCGCCCGTACAAGCTACAAAATGTACAAAGACCTCCGCATCCATCTTGAACCTTGAGCGGGATGGCGTGGTAATGGTCGAGGGCCAGCTCGGGGGGTTCCACGGGGATGTGGCCGCTGATTCCGAGTATCTCGTGAAATCTTGCCGCCTCCGCGTCCAATTCGGTATGCGTCCTGAGGGGCAACTTTCGGAACGCGTCGAGAAGGCGTTCGGTCAATGGGTCGTTTTGCTGCGTATTCATGGCAGATAAAGCCCTGACGAAGTCGTCCAAAGTACGCATGGCGGCTTGATAGAGGGCATCTTGCGCTTCCACGATTTCGAGGCGATACGTTAGGTGGCTACTCTCGTACTTATCGATCCACTTTGCTCGTAGCCACGTTCCGCCGATCAGACGGTGTATTTCCGGGCGATAGCGAGGATAAGCAAGCAGGCTGAACTCTTGCGTCGGCGCCGAGATTTCAAACGGACCCCACCGAGCACCAGTGTACGATGCGTTAAGGAGTCTTCCTTGGGTGTCGAAGTTGAGGAGCCATAACCCATCGCCGTAACCGGCGGCTCGAATAGTTGCCTTGTACGTCCTTGCGATACCGAAGGCCTCGAAGGCAAGACCGTTCGACCACAAGTCATACGAATATTTAAATTTATCTCTTGGTGGAATCTGCGCTAGTTCGATCATCCAACCATTGGGCAGTCGTCCCAATGACACCCAAGGCATCGAGTTGAGGCCGTCTAAAATGTTCACCATGGCCAGTGTATCTGCCGTCTTTGGCAAACCTCGCACTGTTGAATCCAGAATCCGCAGTGTATCGATTGTTTAGTGGCACCCCCGAATCTCCGTGAACGGCCGCGCGCTATCGAACGTACCCGAGGTCCTTGAGAACGCCGATGGCTGTGGTCGGGCGCTCGTCAGAGACTAAGGTCCTGTAGTCGCTCGTAAGTGTCACTTGGTCAGGGCGCACAACCCCCTCTTCGATCAGCTCCACGATTCGTTCAAGATGAGAACGATGTATTGCTCCTTCGGGGACAGCGCCCCATTTGAAGTAAATCGCTTCCTCAGTCACCCTGAGGATCTCGAAAGCCCGTGACCCAACTATGTGGCGAACTTTGGTACCTGGCTTGTACTTCTCTTTCACCATGTTCCAATCCAGTGGAACCATAAATCGCCTCCCTTGTTCGGCGTAGCGACGAAATTATAACGCATCACGGTCCAATTAGGATAGCGTTGAAGAGCGGTTTGGAAAGCTACCCAAAGGAGGTCATGGTTGGCGCGTCGATCTCCGACCGAGAAGCTCAACCCCCGCCGATGGATGCGCTGCGCAAGGAACAATGATGCGGCGCGGCAGATTGTGGAAGCGCATGGCCATAAGAGATTCGGAGAGTCCGGTTTTCAAGATGAAGAGCTTGCGATTGCAGCCCTCACGTCTTTCCCAACCAAGTCAAGGCGGCGTAAGGTGCGTGTCCGCCACCGTCGCCAACGTCGCGCAAGGCGCGGTTAAACACGCGGTCATCTGCCCATGTCCTAACCGTGAGACGTCTTGTCTGAGGGCCACTATTGCGTTTAACAAGACAACAGCTACAAAAGAGTTCCTATGACGGCCGTCGTGCGGCGTGTGTAATTCGCCATGCCGTTCCCCACTATGCATGCGCTGCTCGCTTAGGTCATCTCGACCAAGGCAAAGGCAGCATCTATTGCCAGGATAGATACTAAAACAGCACTCACTCTAGTGCCCTCGCCAAGGCAGAACAGGTTCACGAGTCGCCCGTTTTCTCAACTGCCTGCCAACTGTCAACTCGCTTGGGATCCTGCCGCTAATCGTTGACACTATCCGGAAGGTTAACGGTTTCGTCGGCTCACCTGTCGTATTCAGTCTCGATTGCCCCAGTGGACAATTCCGTGAATGCTGAGGGGACTCGGCTGCGCTTACAGTAAAGCGCCGCCACGGCCCACGTAGTGAGCATCAGACCTACAATAAAGAACCCGAGTGTCTCGAAGTTCAATTCTATGACCGCGGTCCAGATGGGGCCGGTCAGTTGCAATCGGTGGCTTAAAAGCTGCAGCCACTCGATCCCGGCCACACTGAAAGCCACTAACACGGACATCCACGTGATGGTGAGGTTGAAAATGAGTTTGGCGTTTATGTCACCACTCGCCCAATCGTACGCTTTTGCCATCAGAATCCCGTCGGCGCTGTCTACTAGGGTCATCCCCGCCGCGAAGAGCAGCGGCAGCAGCATTACCGCCCACAACGCGATGTGCTGGCCGGCCGCAGTGGCAGTGGATACGCCAAAAAGCGCAGCTTCGGAGGCCGTATCGAACCCGACGGCGAAGAGCATGCCAACCAGGAGCATCTTCCAGCTCGCGTCGATGTGGCGTTGGAAAAAAAGCACCAGGCGGCCGTAGGCTCCGCTCAGCGCCGTCGCTTTGGCTGCGTGCGCCACACTGGCCGCGCGGCTCCGATTGCCCTGGTTCGCGCGCAACTGCAGCCAAAGATGCCGTACGACTACGAGATTGAGAAGCCCGATGATCGTCAAAAAACCGGCCGAGGCCACGCGACTAATAAGATAGCCAAGTGCTTGCGCCGAGCGCCGCATGCCAAAAGGCCCACTTACCAGCATTACTAAGCCCAGCGAAAGCACATAGACAACCACGGAATGCCCTAACGCGAAGAAGAACCCAACGGCGACGGGCCTCTGGCCGTCCTGTCGAAGTTTGCGCGTAACATTATCGATCGCTGCAATGTGATCGGCATCGAACGCATGCTGCAAACCGAGGGAATACGCCAGCACCCCTGTCCAGAGCATGCTGTGGTAGGCGCGCCCCACCACCGCGAACACTATCCAACTCAACAAATTGAAGAGAACGAGCCCCCCCACCAGCAGCTTCAAACGCGGTGGCGAGGTTGACTGCGAGGGCGAACTCAAACCAAGTTCATCCGTTCCGCCCGAACCCGCGGGTACGGCGGCTTTGGATTTCAAAGTCCTTCGCCCAGAAGAACCACACAGCGCTTCCATATGTAGATTTCAGCCGCTCGCTTGTGAGGCACCAGCCAGGATGACATTCTCGATCTCCGACCAGGTGCCCGTCGGGTTTGGAAACCGGGTTTTATCCATCGCAACGCCGCTTGCAATGTTAGTGTCGAATGACTTCCCGGAATTGAAAGCCCCGACCACAAGACATTGGATCAGGTCGTCGGGTATGTTTTCCAATATCATCTCAGCGCCACACACAAGGCGGATCTTGACACGCCATCTCGTGCGCGATACCCGCTCGTAAGTATGGGTCGCGATGTCCGTCCACGCGATCGAATCAAATAGCTGGATTCGGCTGTCGATATACATGGCGCCTCATCCTTCCAGACTGGTCAGTGAAGCTTGCCTGGGTCGATGCGGAGAACTAGATGCTCAACGCGTCTTCCCAGGATCAAATGCTTGCGTAGTATCTCCTCGATATCCTCATTGCTACGGTAGGAATAAGCCACACCTTCAGGATAAACGATCATCACGGGTCCGAATTCACAAAGACTAAGGCAGCCAGCGTGATTGATCCGTATTCGGCAGGTCCCCTGGGTGAGGCCGAGCGCCATGGCACGCCTGCACATGTAATCGCAGAGTTGCCGCGCGCCTTTGCCCGCACAGCAGCCTCGCAAGTGGCCGTCAGGGCGTTCGTTTATGCAACAGAACACGTGAGCTTCATAAATATACGGAGGGTCGCCAAGGAGCCTCCTCGAGGAACCTCGCCGAGCGTCGCTGGACGTTTCGGAAGCCGCCATTTCAAAAGTCATCGTTGCGCGACTCCCCAAGATGTCCCGCGGCAGGACCACGCTTCAAGTCGCGACACACGCTGCTAAACCTTGCTGGAACGCGTCGCGATCCAGGCTGCGGCCTATCACCACAAACTCTGTGCGTTTCCGTTCGCTGGGCCGCCAAACGCGATCCGGCCGCATAGAGCTAAGCATCCGAACACTCTGGAAGACCAAGCGCTCTGGGAACCCTCTAGCATAAAACAAGCCCTTAGTCCGATAGACGTCTTGGCCGTTCTCGGCAAGGACCGACTGCATCCACAGCATAAACTTATTGATGTCGATGGGTCGCTCCTCATAAACTACGAAGGAGCCGACCGAAAGATCATGCTGATGCTGCAAGTTGTCCAGAAACGTAGGATCCACCTGAAGTTTCGCCTCTAGCCCGAAGGCGCCCGTGTCAATGATCAAACCGAGATCGACGACTCCTTGGCACGTGTGATGAATCGTGGCCATCGGATTGAACGTCCGGATCTTTCTCTCCACGCGCTCCAGGTTCCCGGCGGAAACCAAGTCTATCTTGTTAATCAGGATGATATCCGCGAAGGCGATTTGCTCGACGGCTTCGTTGCTGCGCAGATTGTGCTCCAAGTTAACCGGGTCAACGACGGTAATGAACGAATCGAGCCGGATGGCTGATTTGACCTCGTTAGAAACAAAGAAGGTCGAGGCCACCGGCGCGGGATCCGCCAGCCCTGTGGTTTCGATCAAAATCCCGTCGAGCTGGCCAGCCCGCTGGGTTAGTCGTCCCAAGGTCGCGATCAGATCACCCCGCACCGTGCAACAGAGGCAGCCATTGTTGAATTCGATAAGCTGCTCATCCTCGTCGCGAACGACGAGCTGGCCATCAATACTAACTTGACCGAACTCATTTACGATGACAGCAACCTTCTGACCGTGCCTAGCGCTGAGGATGTGGTTGACCAAGGTCGTTTTACCCGACCCTAGAAACCCGGTTACAACCGTGACCGGAATCCGATCGTCAACTCGCTGACCTCGCATATAGCTCTGCTGACTCATGCTTCCTTCACCGGGGGTGAGCGCAACTCCGCAGGGCGTCGTCACGCTCACCCCTTTCGTGGAATGAAAGCCGTCGGCGACTTGGCACAGCTAACGGCTTTCCCCGGAACAGTT
>JAKAVX010000252.1 GCA_021827465.1 Deltaproteobacteria bacterium
GAGACCGACGCTCGCCGGAAACCGCGTAGGCGATCGCGGCGGCGATAAGGCTCGGAATCAGGTAGGAATGCCCGCCGGTTGTTTCGGCCACGAACACGGCTGCGGTAAGTGGCGTCTTGTAACCTGAAGCGATCAGCGCCGCCATCCCGCACGCCGCGTACAGGTCCACCGCGCTCGCATGCACGACCGATTGGCCATAAGCGTTCCCGATACATCCGCCGACAAGGATGAGCGGCACGAACATCGCGCTGACGCCGCCGGAACCGAGCGAGAAAGTCGTCGCAATTATTTTGAGCGCCGAGAACACGACCAGCATCCCGGACGGATGCGGCTTCGCCAGCACCTCGCGCACCGCCTCGTAATTGGGCCCGATCGGAATCAGCGTTCCGCTGTAAAGAGAAACGAAGAGAAGACCGCAAAAGCCGGTTCCGATTCCTCCAATCACGAGCTTCAGCGTATGCGGCGCCTGGCTGCGCACGACCCAGGTGCGCACATGGCGAAAGGCGATGTCGAAGATCAGCGCGATCGCGCCAATCAGCGCGCCCAACATCGCGGACCAGAACAGATCGGTGGCCTTGAAGCTGGTGCTTCCGGAAAAGCCGAACATCGGCTGCGCGCCCATGAAGGTTATCAGCGTTGCATAGGAGACGACCGACGAGATCAGCGACGGCAGCAGCGCTTCGTGCGCAAGGTCGTCCTTGTAGGGCATCTCCATGGCGAAGACCATGCCGGTCAGCGGAGCGCGGAACACCGCAGACATCCCGGCAGCCGCGCCGCTGATGAGCATGATGCGCCGATCGCGCGGCTCGAGTCTGAACCGTCCGAGACGGGTCCATAGCCACGAGCCGATTGCGCCACCGGCGTAGATCCCCGGGCCTTCGAGCGCACAGCTTCCGCCCGAGCCGACCGTGGTCGCGGCCGCGAGCAGCTTCCACCAGAACGGGCGCATGTCGATGTCGCCCTCGTGCTCGTGGTACGAGCGGATGATCTCTTCGGTTGAATGTTCGTTAGGGTCGGGCGTTCGATATTGCATGATGAGCCCGGTGAGCAGAAAACCGACGAACAGGCCCGGTACGATCATCCAGTGATGGGCGAAGTAGAGCAGCAGCATGCGCCCCCACACATTTTCGAGCACAAGAAAGAAAAAGCCGGTGGTCACGGCCCCGGTCACGACGCCAATGATTGGGGCAACGATGAGCCACTTCTGAATATCCCGTGAATAGGTGGCTCTCAGGTCCCGCTGGAACAAAGAAGTATAACGTTGAAACGGATTCACGAAAGATTGCCTTTCACTCGGATATGAGACATTCGGCGCGACGCATGTGTCATCGCGGCACACAAGCGCAACCGGTCTGTTTCTATGACGCTACGTCGAAAGCGAGCGCGAGACGTCTTCTCGGACGAAGAGATGGACATTAGCGGCCTGGACGAGCGTGTGTTTTGTGGACGTAGACGGTTGCGACCGTGATGCCTGAATGTGTCATGACGCGGTTTGTTGTCTTCCTATCGTGCATCAGCGTCGAATGATTGACGGGGAATATAGCTTTGTGTCTGATGGCACGGCAATTGGATTCGATGTCCCTTCATTACGCGAGCGGCACTGTACAAGGGGGTTCGCCGAACGGGCGGACGCGGTCTGCTGAATCTTTCGAGGGCTTCTGAACGGAGGTTCGGCACGCGAGGGAAGACGGTTCGTCGATGAAGGAAACGCAAACTGTTCAAGACTACGATGGGGTGAGAATTCTCCTTGTCGAAGACAATCCGGACCATGCTTTTGTTGCATTGACGGTTGCGCGCCAGGTCCTCGGTGAGAGTATCGAGTTGGTCCATGCGCAGAATGCCGAAGAGGCGATCGATCTCATCGCGCAATTCACCGAAGAAGACCGACCGGACCTGTTTCTGGTTGATCTGAGGCTGCCAGACAACGGCGGCTTCTCCGTGCTGTCGAGCGTTAGAGCGCAGTCGGCATGCGCAGGGGTTCCGGTCATGGTTATCACGAGTTCACTCTACGACCGCGACATCGCGGAGTGCTACGAACTCGGAGCCTCCGCCGTGTTGTGCAAGCCGCTCTCGCGCGGGAAGTTCAGGGAAGAACTTGCCCGTGTCGGGCTCGTGCGCGGAGTGAACAAGGCCCTTTACCTGACAATTTCGCATTAGAGCGTATCCGGCTGGGTAAGACGACGGCGCTGCGGGTGGGCCTGTGGAGGTCCGTGCCCGACGCGCTGTCTGGCGTCCGGCTTGACGAGCGTCGGCCCGCAGTAGGATTCTCGAGGGCGATTTCAGAAAATCCTGCGTGCGGAGGTCGGGCCCGATGGATCCTTATCGGTTCGAACGCAGCCAGGCGCTGTTCGAGCGCGCCAAGCGCTCCATCCCCGGCGGTATCTACGGCCATCAGTCGCCGATGCTTCTCACGATGGGCTCGTACCCGTATTTCTTCACGCGCGGAGCCGGTTCCCACGTATGGGACGTCGATGGCAACGAGTACATCGATTACATGTGCTCGTACGGCCCGATCGTGGTCGGCCATCTTAACCCGCGCGTCGAGGAAGCGGCGAATCGCCGCGCCTCAGAGGGCAACTGCTTCAACGGCCCAACTGCGCTCTGGATCGATCTCGCCGAACGGCTGGTGTCGGTGACTCCGTTCGCGGACTGGGCAGTCTTCGGCAAGAACGGCTCCGACGTTTGCACGTGGGCTATCGAGGTCGCCCGTCATGCGACCGGTCGGCCGAAGATCGCGGTCGCCGAGGGCGCCTATCACGGGACGCACGCGTGGGTGACTCCGGTTCCAAACGGCGTGACGCCGGAGGATCGCGCGAATATCGTCAAGTTCCGCTACAACGACCTCGAAAGCCTAACCCGCGCCGTTGAGGAGAATCCCGATGCGATGGCTGGCGTTATCCTGACGCCGTTTCGTCATGACGCGGGCCATGACTCGGAGATGCCGGCCGAAGGATTCATGCAGGGCGTGCGCGAGATATGCGATCGCAACGCGATGGTGTTCGTGCTCGACGACGTGCGCGCGGGATTTCGCCTGCACATGGGCGGCTCGGGCGAGCTGTTCGGCGTGCGGCCGGACCTGTCGTGCTATTGCAAGGCGATCGCCAACGGCTACCCGATCTCCGCGTGCATGGGACGCGACAGCCTCAGGCAGGCCGCTTCGGAAGTCTTCTTCACCGGCTCGTACTTCACGAGCGCGGTCCCGATGGCGGCGGCGCTCGCAACGCTCGACGAACTCGAATCGACGGGCGGGATCGAGCGGATGCGGCAGGTTGGTGAGATGCTTCGCGACGGGATGCTTGCCGAGGCGCGCAGCCACGGCTTCGAGGTCACATGGTCAGGAGCGCCCGCGATGCCGTACATGAGCTTCAAGGCGGACCAGGGGCGTCACGCGCGAATCAAGCTCTTTTGCGGCGAAACCGCAAAGCGCGGCGTCTATCTGCATCCGAGACACAACTGGTTTCTTTCAGCCGCGCATAGCGAAGAGGATATCAGGCGCACGCTGGACGTCACCGACGAGGCGTTCGCCGCGGTCAGGAAGCAGTTCGGCGCGTGATCGCCGCGGGCGCGCTCAGATCTCCGGCCATTTGTCGTTCCACGGGCGCGCCTGCTCGTAGGCGTAGGCGGCCTGCAGCACCAGGTCGTCGCGATGGCGTTCGGCGATGATCTGAAGTCCGCACGGCAGCCCGCTGTCGGTGAATCCGGCGCGCACCGAGGCTGCCGGATGCCCGCTTAGGTTGAAAGGATAGGTGAACACCAGCGCCGCCATCAGATCTGGAAGCGGCTTGCCGTCGATTTCCCTGGGCGGCGGCCCACCTGCGGCAAATGCCTCGGTCGGGAGGGTCGGCGTGAGCAGCAGGTCGAAGCGTTCGAACACGCCGAGGACCCATTCGTTGAATTCGAAGCGGCGGCGATAAGCGTCGCCGTAGTGCCGCCAGGTGATGCGCGAGGCGGCTTCGGTGCCGTTTGCGAACGAGCGTCCGAATTCCTCGCGATGCTTGTCCAGGTACTCGTGCAGCATTGCGAGCGACTGTCCCGCGCCGATACGCATCCAGGCCTGTCCGGTTTCCGGCACCTTCTCGTCGAGAACGACGATCTCGTGGCCCATGTCCCTGAATGCGCCGACCGCCTTCTCGACCTCGCGGCTTACCTCGCGCTGCACGATATGGCCGAAGTCGGGATGGAACGCGATGCGGAGCTTTTTCGGAAGCCGATCGAGCACCGCTTGGTAGGAAATCCCCGGATGGGGCAGCGAGTCAGGATCGGCGGCGTGGTAGCCCACAGCGGCGTCCATATACATCGCCGCGTCGCGCACGGTTCGCGTGAGCGGTCCGAGCACCGGCGTGTCGTCCCATCGCGTCATCCCGAGCATCGCGTCGTCCGGGATACGGCCGAACGAGGGCTTGAGCCCGAAGCATCCGGTGTAGCAGGAGGGAATTCTTATCGAACCGCCGCCGTCCGAGCCGGTCGCAAGCGGCACGACGCATCCCGCGATCGCCGCCGAGCTTCCGCCCGATGAGCCACCTGGTGTGCGCTCGAGGTTCCAGGGATTGCGGGTCGTGCCGAACAGAAGATTCTTCGTAAAGCCGGTGTAGCCGAACTCCGGAGCGTTGGTCTTGCCGATTACGATTGCGCCGGCGGCCTTGAGCCTTGCGACCTCGATCGAGTCGGCCCTGGGGATATTGTTCTTGAAGGGGACCGAGCCGAAGGTGGTGGCAAGTCCTGCCGCGTCTTCGAGATCCTTAACACCAAGCGGCAGCCCTGCGAGCGGTCCGAGCTCCTCCTTGTGCGCGACCCGCTCGTCGAGCGCGCGGGCCTCGTCGAGCGCGGCTTCCGCCCGAAGCGCGACGAAGGCGTTGAGCTTCGAATTGGTCGCCTCGATTCGCGCGATCGTATGCCTTATAAGATCGCTGGGCTTGAGTTCGCGCCTGCGGATCATCGCGGCAAGTTCATGGGCTGGCTTTCGATGAAGCTCGGATGCCATCGCAGTGCTCCCCGTGCTGTCAGGTCTCGGCTATGGCAAGACTCTTACTACGGCCGGCGGAAAATTAGAAA
>JAKAVX010000253.1 GCA_021827465.1 Deltaproteobacteria bacterium
TAGTGCGTCCGCTCGATTGCGCCGAGGCGGCCGCGGCGCAAGTGCGGCGCGCGACCGGCGGGGCGATGCGCGCGGCGGCGAGCGAATCGTACGCGCGCGAAAATCTGCGGCCCGCGATATCGCTCGCCCGCGCGGTCGAATCGGGAAATCCGCGCGAGAACCGCGCCGGCGCCGAAACGGTATCGGGCCACGCGCGTGCGCATACAGGCTCCGACCCGTCCCGCGAGGGCGTTCGCGACGATCGCCGGGAGGGCGCGCGGCGCGCGGAGCGTTCGCATCACGCGAGCGAGGCTCGGCATGCGAGAGGAAATCCGGGCGCGGAGATGCACGAGGCGGTCCGGCGCGCGATCGATTCGCAGTGGGCGCTGGTCGGCGCGTCGCGTTCGGCGCTCGGTCTGACCCGCGCGGTGCACGGCGCGCTCGAACGCTCGTGGCACGACGCGCTTCATCCCGAGGGGCGGCGGGCGGCGCAGATGGGCGCGGCTATCGGGAATGAGCGTGAGCGAGCTTCCCGGGAAGGCGCGCGCGACATTGCGCCGGTTCGCGTCGAGCGCGAGCGCGCGGCTTCGAATCACGACCGGATGCATCAGGCGCTCGCGCGATTCGGAAATACGGTTGGCCTTCTCGCCAAAGGGCTTCGCGCCGGGAGCGCCGCGAAAGGCGGGCGCATGCCGGGTTCGCGCGACGCTTCGACGCACGGGCGCGAAGGTTCGGCGACGCAACCGCTTGCGGCGGCGATTCGGATACCGGCCGCGCCGGCTTTTATTCCGGTTCCGGCGCTCGCGGGCGAGCCGCGCGGACGCGCCTCGAATCCGGCCCCGGCGGCTCCGATCGTGATCAACTCCTCGCCGACCCTGGTGGTGAATCGCGCCGACTCGGCGCTCGATCTCGAACAGCGGCTGCTCGAAGTCCTGCGGCGCCATCGCGACGCCCTTTACGAGCAGTGGCAGCGCGAGCGCGAGAAACGGCTCAGGACCGAATTCTAGGAGGCTTCGACGGCGGTGTTTGCGATCCTGGGAGATATCGTATTCGAGGTCGTGAGTTCTCCGGAGAATTTCACCTCGATGCGGCAGTACGACTACGTCGAGCATCGGGTGGTCCAGAACACGCCGCAACTGCAGTGGCTTGCCGACGGACTCGAGACGCTCGAGTTCGAGATGCTCCTGCACGGCGCGGTGGCGGACCCGGCGCTTCGGCTGTTCGAGCTGGAGACGGCGGCCGCGCTGCATGAGGCGCTGCCGCTGGTCTTCGGCAATGGCGATTTCCGCGGCTTCTTCGTGATCGCGGCGATCGGAGCGGTCTCGCAGCAGCTTTCGGCGGTGGGCGACCCGCTCGTGATACGGGTGCGGATGGTGCTGCGCGAGTGGCCGTTGACGCTCGATCCTAATCTGCCGCCCACACCCAACTTCACGCCGATCGGACTTGTCGCCGCGCCCGCCACAACGGGTACTGGCACTTCGATACCGGCAGCGCCGGTTGCGCAGCCGGTGACGACGGGGACAGTGACGCTTCCCGCCGCGGGCGTGTCGGCGCTGCTGACGCTGGGCGGACCAGGCGGCCCGCCTTCGTCGAGTGTGCTGCCGGGGGATATTTCGACCGCGACGATTACCCGGAGCGCGTTAAGCTGATGGCGGCGGCAAACTACATCACGCACATAACCACGGCGGGAGAAAGATGGGACCTGCTGGCGTGGCGCTACTACGGCAACGCCACGTTCTACAGCCCCATAATCATGGCGAATCCGTCGGTTCCGATAGAGCCGGTCTTTGCGGCCGGCCTTACCGTGCTCATCCCGATACTCCTGCAGAGCCAGGCGTCCGCCGTGAATCTGCCGCCGTGGAAGCAACAGGCGGCGCAATAAGGACGGGGACACGATGGTATCGGCGACTGCATATCCGGTGAGTGCGCCACAGTGGGTACTCTCTTACCAGGGTGTGGATATCACCGCGGACGTGTCGCGGATGATCGTGAGTATCACGTACATCGATCATCTCGACGCGCTTTCCGGCGAGGTCGAAATAGAAGTCGAGGATCACGACCAGCGATGGCAGGGTCCCTGGTATCCGGGCCTCGGCGACCGGATCAACCTGATGATGGGGTATCAGGGCGAGCCGATGCTGCCGTGCGGCGACTTGGAGATAGACCAGCTCGAGCTGTCGGGCCCGCCGGACGTTTTCACGATGCGTGGTCTCGCGGCATTCGTCACGCCCGCGATGCGCACCGCGAACAGCAGAGGGTACGAAGGCCAGAGCCTGCTTGCGATCGCGGGGACGATAGCGGCGAAGTACGGCTACTCGGTGGTGAGCGCGCCGGGCGCGGCGGACGTGAAGTTCAACCGCGTGACGCAGAACGGCGAGACTGATCTGGCGTTCCTGAAGCGGCTTGCCGGCGCGCACGATTTCGAGTTCACGGTGCGGGGAACCTCGCTCGTGTTCTATGCGCGCTCGGCGCTGGAGAGCGCGTCGCCGGTCGAGACAATTATGCGCGCCGACACGCTCAGGTTCGGCTTCAACAACCGCACGCGGCATATCTACAAATCCGCGCAGGTCTCCTACCAGGATCCCACGACGAAGACGCTTATCACGCAGACGGCGAATCCGGCGTCGGCGATGCCGACCGGAGACACGCTCAAGCGCGTGGTACGATGCGAGAACGGACAGCAGGCGGCGATCAAGGCGGCGGCCGCGCTTCACGCGAACAATCTCAAGTTCGTCGAAGGCGCCCTCAGGGCGCCGGGCTCGACGGCGCTTTCGGCCGGGAACATCGTGGCGCTTTCGGGTTTCGGCAATCTCGACGGCGTTTACCTGATACGCACCGCGCGCCATCACATGGCCCGCGAGACCGGTTACATCACGGACGTGGAGGTAAGGCGTGTCCAGTGAAGAGATTCGCGCGGCGTGGCCGATGCGCGTCGGGATCGTCCAGCAACAGGACGTGAGCACGGCGCGGGTGCGGGTCGTGTTCCCCGACCTCGATCAGATGACGAGCTACTGGCTTCCGATCGTGGTGCAGAAAACCCAGAACGACAAGGCCTACTGGATTCCCGATATCGGCGAACAGGTGGTCTGCCTGATGGACCCGCATTACGAGGCGGGGTTCGTGCTCGGCGCGATATACTCGCAGGCCGACGCGACGCCGGTCGCGAGCGCCGACAAGTTCCATCTGGGCTTCAAGGACGGAGCGTCCTTCGAGTACGACCGGGCGGCGCACGTGCTCGACATCAAGTTCCAGGACGGCGGCGAGATCACATACGACGCTGGCGCGCATCAGCTCACGATAAGCTGCCCGGCGGGCGACATCGCGCTTGAGACCTCCGAACACAAAACCACAATAAACACGATCGTCGACACCTACAATTCGCACGCTCATCCCGATCCTCAAGGCGGAAGCACGGGCACGCCGAGCCAGGTGATGTCATGAGCGCCGAGGCGGTAACGCTTGCGGATATCACTTCGGCCGACTGGTCGCTCAAGCTCGGCGCGATCGGCGAAGTGGTGCAGGGCATCCAGGACGTGGACCAGTGTATCGGGATAATCCTGACCACGCCCAAGGGCTCGGACGTGCTTCGTCCGACTTTCGGCGTAGACATCTGGCGCTACATAGACTCTCCGATGAACTCGGCGGTTCCGGCTATCGTGCGTGAAGTGAGTACTGCGATTACGTTGTGGGAGCCGCGAGTGAGTATAGTATCGGTGACCGCGTCCCCGGCGACCGCGAATAGCAGCCAGGCGGGCGCCCAGCTCGAAGTGTCGGTGACGTGGGCGCTCAAGCTCGCAAGCGCGACGTCGCCCACCCAGACCACGACCGTGACAGTTCCCGGAGGCTTCTGATGGGTGCAGGAATCCCGGCGCTTGCGCCGCCGGTCTTCGTCGATGACGCGGACGGCCTCGATCCGAACCTGATTCTGGCCGACATGATTTCGGCCTTCGAGGCCGCGGCGGGGCGAATCCTTCAGCCGGCGCAGGTGGAGCGCCTGCTGATCAATATGTACGCGTATCGCGAGTCCCTGGTTCGCAACGCGATCCAGTACGCGGGCGAGCAGAATCTGCTCGCGTTTGCGCAGTTTCCGATGCTCGACTACCTGGGCCAGCTGCTCGGCGTGACGAGGCTTGCTGCGCAACCGGCGACGACCACGCTTCAGTTCACGCTCGCGAACGCGCTGACTGTCGCGTATACGATCCCGTCCGGCACGGCGGTCGGGACCAGCGACGGGCAGTTCGTATTCGCGACGACCTCGGATCTGACGATAGCGGCGGGCGCGACGGCCGGCTCCGTGAGCGCGACGGCGACCGTGGCGGGCCCATCGGCCAACGGGTATCTGCCCGGCCAGGTGAACGTGCAGCTGAGTCCGAGCGCGCTCGTCGCGAGCGTGGCCAACACGACCACGACCGCGGGCGGGTCGGCCCCCGAGACGGACGACCATTTGCGCGCGAGGATCCAGGCGGCGCCGAGCGAGTTCAGCGTGGCAGGCCCGGTGGGCGCGTACCGGTTTTTCGCGCTCGGCGCGGACCCTTCGATAACCGACGTTCAGATCGAGAGCACCGTTCCCGGAACGGTGACCGTGTACGTGCTGACCGGGCCGATAACCGTGCAACCGGCTGCCGCGCCCAACAGCGCGGGAATCGCAAGCGCGGCGCTGCTCGCAAAGGTTCAGTCGGCGCTGAGCGCGGACACGGTACGCCCCCTGACGGACACGGTGACGGCGCTCGCCGTCACCGAAGTGGATTACCAAATCACCGGCAGCGTGACGCTCTACGCCGACGCCGATCCGGTGGCGACGATGACGGCGGTGAACCAGGCGGCGCAGGAGTTCGCGATACTGCTCGCGTCGAAGATCCAGCGCGACGTCGTGCCGAGCCAGGTAATCGCGGCCCTGTCGGTGCCGGGCGTGTACCAGGTCTCGCTTACGGCTCCGGCCTATATCCAGCTCTCCCCGGGCCAATGGGCCAACTGCACGGCGATAACTCTCGGGCAGCAGGTTGGCAGCGAACAGAGTTGAGACACGGGTTGGCTTGCGATGGCTGAACTGACGATCCCGCCTTC
>JAKAVX010000254.1 GCA_021827465.1 Deltaproteobacteria bacterium
GCCACCGTCGCGCGCTGCGCAAAATTCCTCCATCGAGGCATAGTTGGCGACGGCCGCGCCGTGAAGCGCCGCGTCGAGCACGTTTTCCAGCGTGATTCGCGCATCGTCGGCCCACGCGTCGTAATATGTCACTCCGCCGGCAAGACCCTCGCGCGCGAGCGTCGGCTCGAGTTCGAGAACCTGTCTGGCGGAGAGCCTCTGATGGCGTTCCGAGCGCGGAATACGGGCGACCAAATCGTAAAGAAAAAGGCCGGTCGCCATCGCGCGCCGACCGAATCCGCGCCCGCGGTAGATCGGGAAAAGGAAGCGGATTGGACGCACCAGATGGGGCGCGGTATGCCTGCGCAACCGCTCGCGCTCGCGCAACGCGTTGCTGACCAGGTGGAACTGGAATTGCGGCAGGTAACGAACTCCGCCGTGGATAAGCTTGGAGGAGCGCGACGAGGTCTCGCTGGCGAAGTCGCGCGACTCGAGCATCGCGACCACGAGCCCACGCATCGCGGCGTCACGCGCAACCGCCGCGCCGTTGATTCCTCCGCCGATTACGCAGAGGTCGAAGACCTCGCACTCGAGGCGCGCAAGCGCGGTCTCACGCGCAAAGCCGTCGTCTTGCGAAGGGCCGCCGGCGGTCAGTCCTCGTAGTCCTCCTGGAACGAGTAGCGTTCCTCTTTCCAGGGATCGGCGTGGTTATGGTAGCCGCGAACTTCCCAAAATCCCCGGCAATCGCTGTCGGTGAATTGAAGCGCGCGCAGCCATTTCGCGCTCTTCCAGCCGTAAAGCTTCGGCACTATCAACCGGAGCGGCCATCCGTGGTCGGGATCGAGGTCGCGCCCGTCGTGCCGATGCGTCAGCATCACGTCGTCGTCGAGGAACTCGCCGAGCGGAAGATTGGTCGTGTACCCGCCGTCGCAATGGACAAGGACGTACCGCGCCTCGGGCTTGAGGCGGACCCGTTTCATCAGGTCGCCCACCTTCACGCCCTGCCAGAGATTGTCGAGCCGCGACCACGTGGTGACGCAATGGAAGTCCGCGACCTGGCTGCTCTGGGGCAGCGCGCGGAACTCCTCGTAGGTGAAGCGCAACTCCTCCTCAACCAGTCCGAAGACCCTGAAATCCCATTTCGCGGGATCGAAGCGGGGCGTCGGCCCATAGCTCAGGACCGGAAACTTGGTGGTCAGATACTGTCCCGGAGGGACGCGGCGCGTGATTGCTTCGGGCGGCGACGGTTTCCTCATATGAATCGATCGACGGGCCAACAGTTGACTACACGATAGCCGAGGCGGCCGTCCAGCCGTCAAGCATCGCTCTCGGGCCGGGGTCCACCCCGGTCACTTCGTCTCCGCTCCGCCGATATCACCACCGCACGGGACATCGTATCGCCGGCTCGCCGGCAGGTCCGTCTCACAACGTGGAGACGTGACCGCCCTGCGGCGAGAGTTCGCGCACGATATTGCCGACGAAGCTCTTGGCGTCTCCGAACAGCATCAGGGTGTTCTCCAGGTAATAGAGCGGGTTGTCGATACCGGCAAAGCCCGGGCTCATGCTGCGCTTGATAACCATCACGGTGCGCGCCTTCTCCACGTCGAGAATCGGCATGCCGTAGATGGGACTCGACTGGTCGGTGCGTGCGGCGGGATTGGTCACGTCGTTTGCACCGATCACCAGGGCCACGTCGACCTGCGGGAACTCGGGATTGGCCTCGTCGAGATCGAGCAGCCGGTCGTACGGAACGTCGGCCTCGGCGAGAAGCACGTTCATATGGCCGGGCATCCGGCCGGCGACCGGATGGATCGCGAACTTCACGTCCACGCCCTTTTTGGAGAGCAGATCGTAAAGCTCCCTGACCTTGTGCTGCGCCTGCGCGACCGCCATCCCGTAGCCCGGAACGACCATCACCCGGCTCGCCGCGCCGAGGATCGCGGCGGCTTCTTCGGCGGTGGCGCTGTGGACGGTGCGCTCTTCCTGCGCGCTGGCGGCGGAGACCTGGAGCTGGCCGAACGCGCCGAACATCACGTTGGTGAACGAGCGATTCATCGCGCGGCACATGATCAGCGACAGGATGAAGCCCGAAGCGCCGTCAAGCGCGCCCGCAACCACCAGCACCTTGGTGTTGAGCACAAACCCGAGCAACGCGGCGGTGAACCCGACGTAGGAGTTCAGAAGCGAGATGACGGTCGGCATGTCGGCGCCGCCGATTGGCGTGACCAGCAGCGTTCCGAAGATGAGCGAGATGACCACCATCGCGGGAAAGAAATACGCGTGTGTCGGATTCACAACCAGGGCGACTGCGAGCGCAACGGCCGCACCCAGCACCGACAGGCTCACGTAATTCTGCCCGCGGTAGACGATCGGACGCTGCGGCAGAATCTCCTGCAGCTTGCCCGCCGCGATCAGGCTGCCGGTGAAACTCAGCGAGCCGATAATCACTTCGAGCGCGATCTCCGTCATCTCGAACTTCGAGATATGCGGAATTCGCATGTAGTACTCGGAGATACCGATCAAAGCCGCCGCGAGCGCGCCCAGCGCATGGCTCATCGCGGTCCGCTGGGGAACCGCGGTCATCTGAACCATACCGAGCGGGATGCCGATCATCGCGCCAGCCACAAGCGCGACGATGATCCATTTGAACTGGACCAGTTCCGGATTGAAAAACGTGGTCGCGACCGCCAGCGCCGCGCCGATCTCGCCCGCCAGCACGCCGCGGCGCGCGGTTGCGGGAGAACTCAGCCATCGCAGCGACAGGATGAAGAGCGCGATCGCAATGATGTAGGCAAAATCAGTCAGGTAATGCGCAGTCATTGGCCTTTGCGTCCGCTCAGCTTGAACATCCTGAGCATCCGATCGGTTATTAGTAATCCGCCGACCATGTTGCTGAACGCGGCGGCAACCGCGATCGCCCCCAGGAACGCGGAGAGCGCGGTTCCCTGCCGGCCCGCGATTATAATTGCGGCGATCACGACGATCGCGTCGAGCGCGTTGGTAAGCGCCATCAGCGGCGTATGCAGGAGCGGCGAGACGCGCCGGATAACTTCGAACCCGACAAATCCCGCCAGGACAAAAACGTACAGGTTTTCAATGAACCCCGCAGGCACGATTTCCTTCTCCTTCAGCCGAACCTAAGGCCATGCGAATGGCAGGAACATCCCTGCCGAGCTGTCATCTCACGGTTTTCACGGAATATTTCTACCGGTGGGCCTCGTGGGGCGCCGACACGATTTCCCGCACTCGCGCGTGAACCACTTCTCCACCTTGCGTCACCAGCGTTTCGCGCGTGATCTCGTCCCCACGGTCGAGGTTGACCTTGCCGTCCTTGCACAGATGGAGCAAAAACGCGGTCACGTTGCGCGAGAACATCTGGCTTGCGTGATAGGGGACCGTGCTGGCGAGGTTGAAATAACCGACGATCGTGACGCCGTGCTCGATCACGATCTCGTTGTAGCGGGTCAGCTCGCAGTTGCCGCCGCGCTCGGCGGCAAGATCGACGATCACCGACCCCGGCGCCATCCCAGCCACCATGTCGGCCGTGACCAGCATCGGGGCGCGCCTGCCCGGAATAGTCGCGGTGGTGATCACCACGTCGCTCTCCCCGACCACCCGCGTCAGCAGTTCGCGCTGGCGGCTTAGAAAATTCTCGTCCTGCTCACGGGCGTAACCGCGCTCGTCCTGAGCATGTCCGGTTTCCAGCGGCATCTCGACGAACCGTCCGCCGAGGCTCTGGACCTGCTCCTTGACCGCGGGGCGCACGTCGTAGGCCGAGGCGACTGCGCCGAGCCTTCGTGCGGTTGCGATTGCCTGCAGACCGGCGACGCCAGCGCCAAGGACCAGCACCCGGGCCGGGGTGACTGTGCCTGCCGCCGTGGTCAGCATCGGGAAGAACCGCGGCAACTGGTCTGCGGCGATCACCACCGCCTTGTAGCCGCACACCGTCGCCATCGCGGACAGCGCGTCCATGCTCTGGCTGCGGGTAATTCGCGGCATTAGCTCGACCGCAAGCGTGCTTATGCCCTTGCCCGCAATCTCATGGACGGTTTCCGGCGATCCGAGCGCGCGCAGGAAGCCGATCAGAACCTGCCCGCTGCGCATCAGCGCAAGATCCTCGCGGCCGGTCTTGTCGTTGGCGCCATAACAGAGCACCTGAACCACAACCTCCGCAGCGCCGAATACCTCGGCGCGTTTCGCCATTTCTGCGCCTTTTTCGAGATATTGAGCGTCCGGATAGCCCGCCGCGAGGCCGGCGCCGGCTTCGACGATGACCTTGCATCCGGCTTTGACCAGGTTTGGGATTGAAGATGGGATGAGCGCCACCCGGCGTTCTCCCGGGTAGCTTTCCTTAGGAATACCAACGACAATCATGACGTTTCTTCAGACGCGATCATCAGGCTACAGCGCCTCTCCGGCGGACGAATGAATGGTCGGTTACAAATTGCCCAACAACTTCCTCAAATCATGCGGCTTTTACACCGCATCACCACAAGTAACAACATCACCGGGCAGAGCAATCAAGCGTTTCGCATCGCGCGGACGATCGCGGCCGTCATCTCGCTGGTGCCTGCCTTGCCGCCGAGATCGCGGGTCATCGTACGTCCGGAACTCAGCACCGATTGCACGCCGTGGCGGATACGGGCTGCCTGGCGCGGATAACCGACATATTCGAGCATCATCGCGCTCGAAAGAATGATCGCGATCGGGTTTGCCTGGTTCATCCCCGCGATATCCGGCGCGGTGCCGTGCACGGCCTCGAAAATCGCTCCGCGCTCACCGTAGTTTGCGCCGGGAACCACGCCGAGTCCGCCGACCAGTCCGGCGCAAAGGTCCGATACGATATCGCCGTAGAGATTTTCCAGCAGCAGCACGTCGAAGGAGCACGGATCGGTGACCAGCCGCATGCACGCCGCGTCAACGATGTGCTCTTTGTAGGAAATTTTCGGATATTCGCGCGCGACCGCCCTCGCGCATTTGAGGAACAGCCCGTCCGAGAGTTTCATGATATTGGCCTTGTGGACGGCGGTGACCGATTTGCGCTTGTTGCG
>JAKAVX010000255.1 GCA_021827465.1 Deltaproteobacteria bacterium
TGGCGGCGGGAAGATCGGGGGTCACATCGTCGATCGCGGCGCTGCTCGAATGCGTTCCACCACGTGCTCAGTCTTGTATTCGTCCCGGCTGTTAAAAGTTGGCGTTACCCGAGTCTGGCGATCGCAGGCTTGCTTCGACAGGATAGGTTCGAGCGGGCGCGGATGACCGAATAATCGCCATGCGCGGGCTTTCAAGCTCGCCGCGAGTAATTTAAATCCGAGAGAAGGACTCCGATGCCGCACAAACTAACGAGCATTCTCGACCCGGTTCCGAGCGATATCGAGATCGCACAGGCCGCGGCGCCGCTTCCGATCGAGCAGGTGGCCGCCGAGGCCGGAATCCTGCCGGAAGAAGTCGTTCCCTACGGCCGCACCAAGGCCAAGGTTCATCTCTCGATTCGCGAGCGCCTCGAACATGCGCCCAACGGTAAGTACGTCGTCGTAACCGCGATCACTCCCACGCCGCTTGGCGAAGGAAAGACGACGACCACTGTGGGTCTCAGCCAGGCGCTGGGCGCGCATCTCGGCAGGAAAGTCTTCACCTGCATCAGGCAGCCGAGCCAGGGGCCGACCTTCGGAATCAAGGGCGGCGCGGCGGGCGGAGGATACAGCCAGATCATCCCGATGGAGGAGTTCAACCTCCATTTGACCGGCGACATCCATGCAATCACCGCCGCCAACAATCTGCTCGCCGCTGCGATCGACGCGCGCGTTTTTCACGAGCGGACGCTCTCGGACAAGCAGCTCTTCGAGCGTCTGTGTCCGGCTAACGGCGAGGGGCGCCGGCGCTTCAGTCCCGTGATGCTGCGTCGGCTTAAGAAACTCGGCATCGGGAAGACCGATCCCAACGATCTGAGCGAGGAAGAACGCTCCCGGTTCGCCCGTCTGGACATCGATCCTGAACGTATCGCGTGGCGGCGGGTGATCGACACGAGCGATCGGATGCTGCGTCAGATCACGATTGGGCAGGGTGCGGAAGAAGAGGGGATGGCGCGCGTCACCGGGTTCGATATCACGGTGGCGAGCGAGATCATGGCGATCCTGGCGCTCGCCGTTGGAGTTGATGACATGCGCGAGCGGCTCGGCCGAATCGTGATCGGCGCCGATCGCAATGGCGCCCTGCTTACCGCCGACGATCTCGGCGTGAGCGGCGCGCTCGCGGTGCTGATGAAGGACGCGATCATGCCGAACCTGATGCAGACGCTCGAAGGCACGCCGGCCTTCGTGCATGCCGGTCCGTTCGGCAATATCGCGCATGGCAACTCCTCGATCCTCGCCGATCAAATCGCGCTCAAGCTGGCAGGCGACGGCGGCTATGTGATTACCGAGGCCGGCTTCGGCGCCGATATGGGGCTGGAGAAATTCTGCAACATCAAATGCCGCTACAGCGGGCTTGCGCCGGATTGCGCGGTAATCGTAGCGACGATTCGCGCGCTCAAGATGCATGGAGGCGGCGCGCGCGTGGTCGCCGGCCGCCCGTTGCCGCGCGGGTATATGCAGGAAAACCTGGAATTGATCGAAAAAGGCTCCGGCAACCTGGTCTGGATGATCGGGATTGCGCGGCGGTTCGGCGTTCCGGCCGTCGTGGGCATAAACAGGTTCAGCACCGATACCGAAGCCGACATCGCGCTCGTGCGCAAAATCGCGCGCGAGGCGGGCGCAGCCGACGCGGTGATGACCGATCACTGGGCGCGCGGAGGAGCGGGCGCCGTCGAACTGGCGCGCGCGGTGGAGGCGGCGTGCCGACGTCGCACGGATTTTCGTTTCCTGTACCCGCTGGAAATGAGCATCAGGCAGAAGATCGAGACCGTCGTGCGCGAGATCTACGGCGGCGCCGGGGTCGAGTTCTCGCCCGAAGCCGAGCGAAAAATCGATCTCTATACGCGAAGCGGTTTCGACAAGCTGCCCGTCTGCATGGCCAAGACCCATCTCAGCCTGAGCCACGATCCGGATCTCAAGGGCGCGCCGAGCGGATTCGTCGTCCCCGTGCGCGACATCCGGGCCCGCGTCGGTGCGGGATTTCTCTACCCGCTGCTGGGCGCGATCAGCACGATGCCCGGGTTGCCGACCCGGCCGGCCTTCTATGACATCGACCTCGATCCGCGCACCGGGCGCGTGATCGGGCTGTCGTGAGGCGGGCGCGCTTTCGCCCGGGGAATCCAAAGCCTTGCGATGAAGCAGCCGATCCGGAAATCCACGCTCGAGCGCCTGTGCGAGCGGATCGCCCGAGGTCCCACTCCCGCGGGGGTTTCGGTCACCGCAATTTCCGCGAGTCTCGCACTCGGCCTGCTGATCATGACGCTCGAGGTCACGGCCCGGCGCGACGACACCGCTCGTAACCGCCGGCGGGTGGGCAGATTGCTCAGGGCCGCGCGGACGGCGTGCGGCACGATGCTCGATCTGGCGGATGAGGACGCCGCCGCGTTCGGCGCGTACCTTGAGAGCCGCCGTCTTCCGCGCCACAACCAGCGCGAGAACGCGAGACGCGAGCGCGCGCTCGGCTCGTCGCTCCGCAGAGCGACGCAGGTGCCGCTCAAGGTCGCGCGGACAGCGGCGCTCGGCCTCGGGCTATGCGCCGACTCGGCCGAAATCGTCTATCGCGGGGTGGCCGCGGATCTCGACGCGGCGGCGTTGACGCTCGGCGCAAGCGCGAGGATCGCTCTCGGCAGCGCGCGCACGAATATGGCGCGTCTTGACCGCGGCAGTGCATATTACGCGAAGGCGCTTGCGGAAGCGGAACAAATCGAGCGGAGCACGCTCGATTTGCTCGACCGTGCACTTGCTCGAAATTCCTTTTGACTCTCGAATGAGGCTGACGCAGGCAGTTCATCGAAAAACCTTCACTCGATAAAAGCCCGCCGCTTCAAGATGCCCACCGTTGGCTCCGGATTCAAAGCGCCGGCCGTCGGCCCGGGATTCGTGCCGCCAGGGTCCATTGAGCTGCGACGTCTAAGCGCGGGAACTTCGAGGAGCCCATAGTGCGCGTCGGGTTGCCGAAGACAGCCGGCTTCGCTATGCAAGCGGAACGACTCGACGATACCGCGTCATTGAGCTTTCGTTGCCGCGTTGGCCATTTCGTCGTCGGCTTGCGAATATCGAAGGCACGATGTAACGAATCGGGGGATCGGATTTGCCCGGGGGGGGACGTGGGCGATGCCGACTCAAGGAACATGGCCAAGGAGAAATCGATGCGTCGTTCGGTTTTATATGGTTACACGGTTGAAGGGGCGCCAACACTTCATCGATACGTGCGGATGGTTGCGCGTGCGATAACAGCGGGCGCATTTGTCGCCTTTGTCGCGGCGGGCGTTGCGCCAGCGCACGCGGCGGGCAAGACTTTCAAACTCAACGTCGAGAGCAAGGACGTTCCGGTCGGAGGCGGGCTCAAGTTTCGAGCATGGACCTACGACGGTGAAGTGCCGGGCCCGGTTCTGCGCGCTAACCAGGGCGATATGGTCAATATTCATTTGACCAACCGCACGAGCGAAGCGCACGGCATCGACGTGCAGGCAGCGCAGATCGCGCCGAAACATTTCGTCGGCGATCCGATGAAGTCGGTGAACTACAGTTTTCCCGCGGAGGTCCCGGGAGTCTTCTCATACCACTGCGCGGCCAATCCGATCCTGCAACACATCGCGCTCGGGATGTATGGGATGATGATCGTCGAGCCGAAGGGCGGATGGCCCAGCGGCAAGGCGCAGGACGTCGACATCGTGCAGAGCGAGATCTACGGGCTTCCCAACGCGCAGCACCTCATCATCAGCAATCAGTCGAAGGTCGTCGCCGCGCAACCCGACTTCGTGCTCTTCAACGGCGACATCAACAAGTACGACCTCGAGCATCCGATCCAGATCAAGGTCGGCAAGCTGGTGCGGGTGTTTTTTCTCAATGCGGGGCCGAGCCTGACCGCGGCGTTTCACGTCTCGGGCGTGATCTTCAGCACGATCTACAAGGGCGGAAATCCGGCCGACGCGATGCACGGGCTGAGCACGGTTGAGGTTCCGCCGAGCAGCGGCGCGGTTTTCGAGTTCCGCGTGGCACAACCCGGCGATTACCAGTTCACGGATTCGAACCGGGCGCACGAGTACAAGGGAGCAATGGGAATCTTCCGCGCGGTTCCGTAGCGCGGATGGCTTCGCCGGCCGCGAAAGCGCATCGCCGCCACGGCGCGCGACGATGCGACGCCGCACGGATTGTCGCGTTTGCGGATTAGAAGCGCCGGTATTCCATCGCCCGGACGACGCGCTCGCGCGCGAGGGCCGTTGCGGCCTCGCGCGGCGAAACCTTGCGCCGGCGCATCGCTTCGAGCGTCGCGCGCGTGTTCTCGCGAATCTTTTCCTCGATCGTCTGAAACGCGAGCGACTGCGTTCCGCCGTGATATTCGACCGCGGCGCAAATCACGCCGCCCGCGTTCACGATAAAGTCCGGCAGCGAGAGCACGCCGCGCTGATGCAGCCGCCGCTCAGCCTCGGGCGAGGCCGGGATATTGGCGCCCTGGATGATCAGTTTGGCCCGGATCGAATCGACGTTGGACATCGTGATTACGTCCGGCCGGGCCGCCGGAATCCAGATGTCGCACTCGACGCCGACGATCGCGTCGCGGCCGAGACGCTCGCCGCTGCCGTACTCGGCGACGCTTTTCCCCTCGGCCTTGAGCGCGGCGAGCGCCTGCACGTCGAGCCCCTTGGGGTTTACGATTGTGCCCGACGAATCGGAGGCCGCGACCAGCACTGCGCCTCGGGCGGCGAGAAAACGCGCCGCATGCTTTCCGACCGCGCCGAAGCCCTGAACCGCAACGCGCGCTCCCGCGAGTTTGACGTCGCAGAAGTCCTGCGCGACTTCGGCCGCGATGGCGACCCCGAATCCCGTTGCCCCGACCTCATCGAGCGGGATGCCGCCGATTTCCCTGGGCAGGCCGACGGCTCGGCCAATTTCGTCGTGCACCCACGCCATCGCGCGCTCGTTGGTTCCCATGTCGGGGCCGACGATATAGTCGCGCACGTCGCGGATGGCCTGCGCGAAGGC
>JAKAVX010000256.1 GCA_021827465.1 Deltaproteobacteria bacterium
CGACGATCGGAAAGCCAAGTTCGTCGAGCAGTCGGGTCGCGAGAGGATTCACCTTGCCGCGCGGATTGCTTCCCGCGCTGAATGCGCGAAACCGCCCGTCGCCGTAACGGTTGAGGAGCGCTTCGGCCATGATGCTGCGCGCGGAATTCCCGGTGCAGAGGAACAGTACGTTGCGGACGCTGGATGCCATCGGATTAGCGACTCGAAGAGGCTTTTGCGGCTTTCGATTTCTGCCCGGCAGAGCGCGAGCGCCGAGCCGGCGCACATTGCGCGCATCTCGCCGACGCGGTCTGGACGGGCAGGCAGATTTCCGGCCTTCCGCCGCAGCAGTTCTCCGTCAGGTAGGAGAGCAGTCCGTTAATCGCCGGGTAATTCGCCGCGTAGATGATAGAGCGTCCCTCGCGCCGGGCGGTCGCAAGGTTCGCGTGGCTCAGTTGGGCGAGATGAAACGAGAGCGTCGGCGCCGCGAGACCGAGCTTCGTGGCGAGATTGCCCGCGGCAAGTCCTTCGGGGCCCGCCTGAACCAGCATTCGGAAGACCCTGAGCCGCGTCTCGTGGGCGAGCGCGGCAAGTTTCGCGACCGCGTCCAACTCTTTCATTATTCATGAACTATCGAATATAGATTGGGAAATCAAGCGCGGGTGCGGGAGGCTGCCGCAGGCGAACGGGCACCCGATGCCTCAGTCAGCCCCCGCGATTTCGATACGCCGGATTGACGGCGACGGCGCGCGAACCCAGGGTTCGAGCGCGATCGCGACTCGGGTCTTCGAACCTCAGTTCGACGCGGGCGGGGCCTGCCCGTTCAATTTCTCGCGCTTGATTATGTCGACGCAGATATCCACGCAATCGCCGCAGATGTAGACGCTTTGCGCTCCGCCGGCGAGCAGATAGGTCACCTCGTCCTCGTCTCTACCGCAAAACGAGCATCGAAGCCGGCCATCGGTGTCCATACGACCCTCTCCTCGGCGCGTGGGGTTACCTACGGTTCTGATACCACGCGCGCCTAAGCGAAGACACGCCTTCGCACCGCCTAATCGCGTCTCCAGGGCAGCACGAAGACCGTCACAAGCCCGATTAGGAAAAGACGAATGCCCGCCGAACTGAGCTCGTAATCGGCAGGCCTGCCGAAAATCCATTCGAGCCAATCCAGCGTCTTCTCCATCACGTCCGGTCGCATCTTGGGCTCGCACGCGCCGATTCGAATCCGCGCCAACTGACCCTTCTATCTTTCAGCGCCTATCGCAACAGAGGTACGGCCAGCAACGACTTGCCCTCATGCGGCGGCGCGTGACTATGGTTCGCGGCCGAGGGCCATTTTCCGCGCATCTGCTCTGGAATCGATTAACAGTTTGGATAAAAATCAGCCAAACTGGTTTCTGCATCGACCGGAAACCTCGAGGGAGCCATGAACCTGGGCCAGGACTTCGCTTTCGACCCGCTGGATGAAGCTACTCGGCGGAGTCCCTTTCCACTGTACGACCGTGGGCGGCGTGAATTTCCCGTCTATGAGCATTGCGGACTGCCAGTGCTTTCGGTCTTTCGTTACGCCGACGTCGAAGCAATTTTGAAGGACGCCGAGACGTGGTCGAGCAACTTCGCCCGCTTCGTACAACCCTATCTTCTCGAACGCCCCGAACTTGCCGAGGAGATGCCGCCGTTTTTCGCCACCTCCGACGGCGAATACCATCGCCGCATGCGTTCGCTCGTCAACAAGGCTTTCACCGCAAGGATGATGCGCGCGCTGGAGCCCGCGATGCGCGCGGCGGTGGACGATCTGCTCGATAAGGCGATCGAGCAGGGCGAAGTCGACCTCGTGCCCGCGCTGACCGCTCCATTTCCGATCCAGGTCATCGCTCAACTGCTGGGAGTTCCAGCCGAGGACGGACCGCAGTTCCAAAAGTGGTCGCGCGAGCTGACCCAGAACCAGGTACAGGGCGTGCTCAGGCTTCCCGGTCCGGAGATGGTCGAGCGCCATATCGCGGCGACGCGCGCGATGCACGCCTATTAGACGTTGATCGAAGAGCGCCGCGTCAAGCCGCGCGAGGACCTGATCTCGGCGCTGGTCGCCGTCCAGCGAGATGGCGAGCACCTGTCATACCCCGAGCTGCTCCAGATGCTGACTGTGCTCCTGGTCGCCGGCAACGCGACCACCACGGCGCTCATCAGCAACATGGTGGTCGAGCTTCTGGCTCATCCTGACGAGCTTGCCCGGCTGCGCAACGATCCGAGCCTGATACCGACCGCCGTTGATGAAGTGCTGCGTTTCGCCTCTCCAGTGCAAGCGATGCCGCGCCTGGCGGCGAGGCCGACCGAGTTGCACGGCCGGCGGGTCGAAGCGGGACAGTTCGTGCTCGTATGGATCGGCTCGGCAAATCGCGACCCCGCCGTCTTCGAGCGTCCCGATGAATTCGACGTAGGGCGCACCCATAATCCGCATCTGGCGTTCGGTATCGGACCGCACTCGTGTATCGGGTCGCTTCTGGCGACGCTCGAGGGATGCGTGGTGCTGCGCGCGATGCTGGAACGCACGCGGAGCTTCGAGTTTACGAACGACGAGCCTCTGCCGCTCCATTCGAGTTTCGTCGCGCGCTCGTACGCGCGGCTTCCGATGCGCCTCGTACCGGCCTGAAACTCCCGCAGCCGAGAAAAGCGCCATCGGACAAGAGCAATCGTCGGACCGCGCCAGCGTCGTCAGCGGACCTTTCTCACTCAATCGGAAGGGCTCGCACGACTCGCGGCCGGGGGCCGAGCCTCCGCCTACATGGCGCCGGAGTTCTGTGTAATCGCTCAGATCGAAGGCACGGTCCATGTCGGCGAAACCCCTGAGCGCCGCAAGCTCGGGATTTTGCCTCACCGGGGCCTGCGAACCGCCAGCGCCGGCCGCTTCAATCAGGATTCGGACCGGGTCGGCGCCGAATAAAAGACCTGGCAGGTGCAGCCGGGAAGATAGATTGCTATACCCACAAGGAGAGCAGAAGAAAGGACTGCCTCAGACAGATGGTAAATTCTGTACAGCGTTTCTCGGTAATCACGGACGAAAGCCTGGCTCAGCTCCGAACCCTCATCGACGTCCCGATAGAGGATTCGCTCGAGCCCTGGTGCTACGAAGCTACGCGCGACAATATCCGCCACTGGGCGCACGGTCTGGGAGATGACAACCCGCTGTGGTGCGATCCGCAGTACGCGGCAGGTACACGCTACCAGCGGATCGTGGCGCCGCCTTCATTCATTTTCCCGCTCAATCGCACCTTCAGCGGATATGTCGCAGGACTGGCGGGAGTGCACGCAATGTTCGCCGGGATCGACGTGACCTGGCACAAGCCGATGCTGCTCGGCGACCAGTTTGCGACCACGGTGCGGCTCAAGGATCTGGTCGAGCATCAGACCCGCTTCGCGGGGCGCGCGATTCAGCAGATTTACCGCTGCGAGTTTTACAATCAGAGTCACGAAAAAGTTGCGGAAGGCGACAGCTGGTGCTTCCGCACCGAGCGCGACACCGCCCGCGAACGCGGCACCAAGTACGCCGAGGTCAAGAAGAAAGAGCCGGCCTATTACACGCGCGAGGATTTGGCGAAGATTTTTGCGCTATACGAGGCCGAGGAAATCCGCGGAGCGACCCCGCGCTATATCGAAGACGTTCAGCCCGGCGACAAGCTGCCGGACATGGTCAAGGGCCCGATGACAGTGACCGGCTTCATCGCATTCGCCCAGGGATGGGGCGGGCTCTATATCCGTGCCAACAAACTCGCCTACCAGCAGCTTCGCAAGCATCCCGGCGTCGGCATCGCCAACCGGTTCGGCATCCCGGACGTCCCCGAGCGCGTGCACTGGGAAGACGACATGGCAGTGATGGTCGGCACGCCGGCAGCATACGACTACGGACCAGAACGATGCTCATGGATGACGCACCATCTGACGAACTGGATGGGCGATGATGGGTTCCTGCGCCACATTCATGTGGAAATACGCCGCCATAATCCGGTCGGCGACACGATCTACATCAAGGGTGAAGTGAAGCGCGTGTTCGAGGAAAAGGGAGCGCGGCTCGCCGAGATCGAGCAGACCGCCGTGCAGCAGGACGGAGAATTGTCGGTCCGCGCAAGGGCGATCGTAGAGCTTCCGTCGCGGGCACAACGCGGTCCCGGCCGCAGGTAGCAACCGAAAGCAACCAAAGTCGAGAGCGAGTCGATTCGTCAGCTCGATGCAGCCGAATTCGAGCGGGAAGAATGAACCGGAAGCGCCAGTCTTGGCCTGAGCGTGATCGACCGGCGGAAAAACTTCAACTTTAAGGGGTTTTCTGGCGCGCCCGAAGGGATTCGAACCCCCAACCCTCGGATCCGAAGTCCGATGCTCTGTCCAGTTGAGCTACGGGCGCGCGCCCTAATTTTGAACCATTTTCCGGAACCAAAGTCCATCAGGCCCTGCGCCGGGGCCGCGACCATACGTGTAGTACACAATATCGCCATTTAGTAGGCCACTTGACTCATCGACGGGATTTTTCGATAATTTTATGACTGACTGGTCAGTTTATGAAACGCGCGGCTCGAAATCGGACCCTGCCCAAACCCGGCCATCCGCACGGCGCTTCGAGCGCCGAGTCCGCGCACAATTCCTCTAACGGCCACGACAGCAAGCGCCGGCGAATCCTCGCCGCGGCGCTCAGGCTCTTCGCTCGCCAGCCGTACCAGGCGGTCACGATGGACCGCGTTGCGCAGGATGCCGGCGTCGCCAAAGGCACACTCTATCTCTACTTCTCGTCCAAGGAGGCGCTTTACCTCGGGATTCTGACCGACGGACTGGAGAGTATCGCGATGCGCTACCAGTCGAGCGTCGATCCGGACGCCGACGTCGCTGAACGGCTTCGCCGCGCTATCGACGTAAGTATCCAGTTCTACGGCGAGCAGCGCGATTTGCTGCGCTTGATCGCGACCGAGGAACCGCGGATAGCGGCGGCGCGAAACCGCCTGGTCGAGGGATGGCGCGAGCGCGGTTACGCATTTTTCTCCGCACTCATCGACGAAG
>JAKAVX010000257.1 GCA_021827465.1 Deltaproteobacteria bacterium
CCAAACTGTGCTGAATCTACGTACACTCGGGGATCTCAGGCGGTCCGGCTACAAGGTCAAGCCGGTGCGTCTGGAGATGCGGGACAATCTGCTCGACCGCCTGCGCCGGCGCGAAAGAGCCATCGCAGGCGTGGTCGGCTACGACGACACCGTCCTGCCCGAGATCGAAAACGGCATCCTGGCCGGCCATCACATGGTCTTTCTCGGAGAACGCGGACAGGCCAAGTCGCGAATCATCCGTTCTCTTGCTCTGCTGCTGGACGAGTGCGTTCCGGCGGTGAAGGGATGCGAGGTCAACGACAATCCGTACGAGCCGATTTGCCAGAGCTGCAAGCGCAGGCTTGCCGAGAAGGGCGACGACCTCGAGATCGTCTGGATCGGCCGCGACCATCGCTACGCCGAAAAGCTTGCGACTCCCGACGTTTCGATCGCCGACCTGATCGGCGAAATCGATCCGATCAAGGTCGCCGAGGGGCGCTACCTCGCCGACGAGGAGACCATCCATTACGGACTCATCCCGCGCACCAATCGCGGAATTTTCGCCATCAATGAGCTTCCCGATCTTACCGAGAAGGTGCAGGTCGGGCTGTTCAACCTGATGGAGGAAAAGGACGTCCAGATAAAGGGCTACAAGATCCGGCTCCCGATCGACATGATTTTCGTGGCGAGCGCGAACCCGGAGGACTACACTTCGCGCGGGCGCATCATCACGCCGCTCAAGGACCGCTTCGACGTCCAGATCCGGACCCATTATCCAAAGACCCGCGAGCAAGAGATCGCGATCATGGAGCAGGAGGCGGCCTATCCGGCGCCGGACGCGATGGCGCTTCGAGTGCCGCAGTTCATGAAGGAGGTTGTCGCGCAGATAACCTTCGAGGCGCGCGCCTCCAACGAGATCAACCAGAACTCGGGCGTCTCCGTCCGGGTCACGATCAACAATTTCGAGTCGGTGCTCTCCAACGCGGAGAAGCGCGCGATCATAAACGGCGAGAACGAGATCGTCCCGCGCCTTTCAGACCTGCATTCGCTCTATGCCTCGACCGCCGGCAAGATAGAGCTTGAATACGTTGGCGAAGACAAGAAAGAAGAAGATTTGATCGAGCGCCTCATCAACCGCGCGGTGCTCAAGATCTTCGACCATTACTTCAAACTCGACGACGCCAATCTGAAGCAGGTCATCGGCTATTTCGAACAGGGATGGGGCGTCGAGGTTTCCGATACCGCGCCCGCTTCCGAGTACATGGAGCCGATCCGCGAGATTGCGGGACTCAGGGAAGCGATCGATTCGATCGGGCCGCTCGAGACGCCGGGCCTGATGGCGGCGGCGAGCGAGTTCATCTTCGAGGGCCTGCACCTGCATCAGAAGCTCAACAAGGATCGCGAAGGAGGACGCTTCTCCTATCACGCCTGAGACTGGCGCATACGATGGCGACCACACGCTACACCCAGTGGGACGGCACCCAGCGGATACGACTCGACGCCGACAAGGTCTTCGAGAAGCTCGCTGAGTACCTGTCGTACACCGACGACATCCGCCAGGCGATGGACTGGATGATGCGCCAGGGGATGGACTTCGACGGGATGCGCGTGATGGGGCTCGACGAGTTCATCGAGCAGCTTCGCCAGGAGATGCGCCAGCGCTATCGCGACTTCAACCTTAAGGACGCGCTCTCGCAGATGGAGTGCAAGCTCGAGGACATCCTGAACCGCGAGCGCCAGACGCTGGAGTCGATGCGCGGCAAGAAGCCCGGAATCGAAGACAAGCAGCATCGTCTCCAACGCCTGCCGCGGCGGCTCTCCGAGGCGATCCGCAAGCTCGAGAGCTACCAGTTCGAGAACGAGCAGGCCAAGGCCGACTTCGACGAACTGCTCTCCGAGTACGAGAATATCCGCGACCTCGAAAATTTCCGCGACCGCAACCAGCACCTGTTCCACGGACCCAAGAGCCTCGACTACCAGGAAGCGCTCGATCTCATGCACGAGATGGAGCGGATGCGCCAGCTCGAACAGGACCTGATGTCGGGCAACTTCGAGACCATCTCGCTCGAAAACCTGCAGCAGATCCTCGGCCAGCAGGCCCTGCAGGACTTCCAGAACCTGAAGCAGGTGATGGTGCTGCTGAGCGAGTCCGGGTACGTGATGTCAAAGGGCGACCATTTCCAGCTCTCGCCCAAGGGCGTGCGCCGAATCGGCCAGCTCGCGCTGCGCGACATCTTCCAGAACTTGTTCAAGGACCGCGCCGGCGGCCATGCGGCGGATTATCGCGGCGTGACGGAGATTCGCCCGGACGAAACCAGGCGCTACACGTACGGCGACCCGCTGAACATCAACCTGGTCGGCACGCTGAAGCACGCGCTCACGCGCAAGGCGGGTGTGCCGCTCGAGCTTGGGCCCGACGATTTCGAGATCTACGAAAACGATTTCGGCACTTCGTCGTCGACCGTGCTTTGCCTGGACATGTCGTGGTCGATGAGCTGGGAGGGGCGGTTTGCGGCGGCGAAGAAGGTCGCGATGGCGATGGAGACGCTGATTCGCTCCAAGTTCCCGCGCGACTACTTCTCGATAGTGGGGTTTTTCACTCGCGCCGTCGAGTTGAAGCTCAAGGACCTGCCCGAAGCCTCGTGGAACATGGGCGATCCGTTTACCAATCTGCAGGACGGGCTTCGCCTCGCCTCGGATCTGCTGTCGCGCCATCCCTCGCGCAACCAGCACGTTATCGTGATCACCGACGGCCAACCGACCGCCTATTTTCTCAACAAGCGGCTTTACTGCGAGTGGCCGCTCTCTTTCGGTGGCATCAGCATGAAGGCCGCGCAGGAAACTCTTAAAGAGGTCGAGCGGGTCACGCGCCGGGGAATCACTATCAACACCTTCATGCTCGACGATTCGCCGAGTCTGCGCGCGTTCGTCGAGAAAATGACGCAGATTAACCGGGGTCGCGCGCTTTACACCCGCCCCGACCATCTGGGCGAGTACATGCTGGTCGATTATCTCGCCCGAAAGCGAAAGCGTGTCTGATCCTCGCGGTCCTGCCGCCGAATCCGCGCCGCCGGAGCTTTGCGCCGCGCCCGCGGAAATCGCGCCCGCAATCATCCACACCGCCGACTGCCTCGCGATAATGCGTCGATGGCCGGACGCGTCGTTCGACGCCTGCATCACCGACCCGCCCTACAATATGAGCCGAAAGCGCGGCCTCAAATGGGCGTTCAGCTCGCACGTCACGATGCAGGAGGGATGGGATCAGTTCTCGGACGAGGGGTATCTTGAGTTCACCCGGCAATGGCTCGCCGAGGCGGTGCGCCTGGTCAAGCCGAACGGGAACATCCTGGTCTTCGCGAGCTTCCACAACGTCTATGTGATCGGATTCGCCCTGCAGCATCTGCTCAAGCGCCGCGTGATGCAGCAGGTGACGTGGTTCAAGCCCAACGCCCAGCCGAACATCACCGGCCGGCTCCCGACCGAGAGCACCGAGTACCTCGTATGGGCGTGCAACAATACGCCCGCCAAGGCCACCGGATGGACTTTCGACTATCGCGCGGCGAAGGAAATCGGCGGCGGCAAGCAGCTTCGCAACCTGTGGACGTTTCCATGCACGTCGCGCTCGGAACGCGAGCATGGCGGCCATCCGACCCAGAAACCGCTCGAACTGGTCGAACGGATCGTCCGCCTGTGGACCCGGCCGAACGATCTCGTGCTCGATTGCTTCCTTGGAACCGGAACGACCGCGATCGCCTCCGAGAAGCTGGAACGGCGATGGGCGGGGATAGAACGCGACCCTGCGTATGCGGAGATCGCGAATCGGCGGCTCAGCGAGTTTCGCGCGTCGATCTCGCGCTAGCCTCGTGCGCCGAGGTCCGCGAGTCGCGAACCGGCGCCGCTTCGGACGCAAGTACTCTCTCGCTGCGCGAGTTCGGCAGACTCCATGCGCCGCCGATCTTCCCGATAACGATTCGCTCGTCTTCCGCGCCGGCCGCCGCCATCAGCCGCGACATCGGCTCGTGCATCGGCTCCCTCGACAGCCGAAACGTGCCCCAGTGGATCGGAATCAGGTAGTTCGCGCCGCTCTGCACGAACATCCTCCACACTTCTTCAGGGTTGGCGTGATTCGAGATGAACGGGTTGTATGCGCTTATCGAGAAGGCCGCGATCTCGGGCGGACTTCCGGAAAGCTCGCCGAAAAGCTCGGTGTAGGCGCTATCGCACGCGAGCAGCATCCGATGGCCGTCCTTTTCGAGGATGTAGCTCGCAAAGCCGTAGTCCGCTCCGAACGGCGGCCATCGCTTGCCCCAATGACGCGCGCCAATCGCGGTAACCCTGAGCCCCGACACCTCCGTACTCTCGCCCCACCTGAGTTCCCTCACGTCGCCGTAACCGATCGGCCCTATTATCCGCGAGCATCCTCTGGGTACGACGACCACCGCCTTTCGCGTCAGCGCCTTCAGCGAGCGAACGTCGAGATGGTCCATGTGCGCGTGGGTCACGAGGATGACATCGACGGAGTTCAGTTCGGGCGGCGATAGCGGAGGCGCGACGAGCCGTTTCGGCCCCAGCGTGAAAAACGGTTCGAGCGAAACGCCGATCCTTTCGAACAGCGTCGGATCGCTTATCAGCCGGACCCCGAAGAAATTGACGAGAAGCGTCGCATGGCCGAGGTTGGCGACGGTCAGTCCCTCGTCGGGCCACGCAACCGGATCGAACGCGGATAAGTTGTGCATCGGCTAGTGTTTCCCGGCGCGATTCCGCCCCTCGATACTCATCCTATAGCACATCGTCGCGCCGGTGGGTTCGCTCAAGGCTTTTCCGCGACGACCAGCGAAGAGGTAAATTCGCCGCCCGTCATCGCAAGTTCCCTGACGGCGGCGAAACCCGCGTCTTTGAGCCATTGCCGCACTTCTTCGAGGCTGTAATCGCGCCCGTTCGTCGTGAGCATCAGGTAGAGCGAAAATACCGCGCCCGCCCGAGGCTCGGTCATCTCCGCGTTCATGATGTGATCCTTGATAATGACGCGCCCGCGCG
>JAKAVX010000258.1 GCA_021827465.1 Deltaproteobacteria bacterium
GGTCAATCCCGGCCTGCTGCGGCTCGCCCCGGCGACCGCGGAGATGGTCTACGCGGGAAAGCGCGGCGGCGCGGAGCCCGCGATCGAGCAGTCCGAACTGCAGGCGCTGCTGGTCGAACGGGCGCGCGCGGGCAGGACGGTCGTGCGGCTCAAGGGCGGCGACCCTTTCGTCTTCGGACGCGGCGGCGAGGAAGCCGAAGCGCTCTTCCGCGCGGGAATCGAATTCGAAGTAGTTCCGGGAGTAACGTCGGCGATCGCCGCACCCGCGTTCGCCGGAATCCCGCTGACCCATCGCGAGCACGGCTCGTTCGTCGCCTTCGTGACGGGTCATCAGGGCAACGGCAAGGACGTCGATTCGCGCGTGCCGTGGGCCGAGCTTGCGCGCGCGGCGAATGGACGCGGCACGCTGGTGATCCTGATGGCGACGGCGCGCCTCGGCGAGGTGCTCGGCGAGTTGATGAAGGCCGGCCTTGCCCCTGAAACACCCGCCGCCGCGATTCAATCGGGCACGCTCGCGAATCAGAAAACCGTAAGCGCGACTCTCGCCACGCTCGCCGTGGAAGCGTCGCGTGCGGCGCTCGGCGCGCCCGCGGTGATCGTCGTCGGCGAATGCGCGTCTCTGCGAGAACATCTCAAGTGGGCGGAGCGCACGGCGCTCTTCGGCCGGCGAATCGTAATCACGCGTGCCGGCGAGCGCGCGTCGTCATTCGCGCGGGAACTTCGGATGCTTGGTGCGGAGACGGTCGAGTTTCCGACGATCGAGACGATCGCGCCCGACAGCTACGCGATTCTCGACGACGCGATTTCGCGCCTCGGCTCGTTCGGCTGGGTCGTCTTCACGAGCGCAACCGGCGTCGATTCGTTTATCGAGCGGTTGCGCACGCTCGGGCGCGATCTTCGAACGCTCGGCGCGGCGCATCTCGGCGCTATCGGTCCCGCAACCGCCGAGCGGCTTCGCGCGCATGCGCTCACGGTTGACGCGGTACCGTCCGAGTACCGGGCCGAGGCGATAATCGGCGCGATCGGAGCCGAACGGATCCGCGGCGCGCGGATCCTGATCCCACGCGCCGCGTTCGCGCGCGAAGTGCTGCCCGCGATGCTCCGTGAGGCGGGCGCCGCGGAGGTCGTCGTTGCTCCGGCCTACAAGACGGTCAAGCCGTCGGGACCGGCGCTTGCCCGGATGCGTGAGACGCTTTCCTCCGAGGGCTTCGATCTGGTCGCGTTCACCAGTTCCAGCACGGTTTCCAATTTCGTCGAGATTGCCGGTGCGCCCGCGCCGGGTACGAAGGCCGCCGTGATCGGGCCGATTACCGGGGAGACCGCGAAGAAGCACGGCTTCGAAGTCGCGGTCCGCGCGCGCGAGTACACGATTCCCGGCCTGGTCGCGGCGATAACCGAATACTTCGCCTCGCGCCCGGCCGGCACCGTTTGAAGCGCGCATCGGGCGCGCACTGCCGTTCCTTGCGCGTAAGCGCGCGGGTATATAATCGCACTCGAAGACCGAACGAGGATTCTCCCATGGCGTTTCCGATCAACCGGCCAAGAAGGCTTCGCCGAACCGAGACGCTTCGGCGCATGGTGCGCGAAACTAGGCTTTCGCCCGACAACCTGATTCAGCCGCTCTTCGTGTGCCCGGGAAAGGACGTCGCGCGGCCTGTTCCCTCGATGCCGGGAGTTGCGCAGATGTCGGTGGACAGGGTGCTCGCAGCCGCGCGCGAGACCTGCGCGGCGGGCGTTCCCGCCGTGATCCTGTTCGGAATCCCCGAGCGCAAGGACGCCCAGGGCAGCGAGGCGTGGAACGATTCGGGCGAGGTGCAGCGCGCGATTCGCGCGATAAAGGAACACGCGCCCGGACTTGCAGTTATCACCGACGTCTGCATGTGCGAGTACACCGACCACGGCCATTGCGGCGTTATCGAGGGCAACGACGTTGACAACGACGCGACGCTCGAACTCCTTGCGCGAGAGGCGCTTTCGCACGCGCGCGCGGGCGCGGATATCGTCGCGCCGTCGGACATGATGGATGGCCGCGTCGGCGCGATTCGAAGCGCGCTCGACGAGAACGGTTTCAGCCACATTCCTATAATGGCCTACGCGGCCAAGTTCGCCTCGGCTTTTTACGGCCCGTTTCGCGACGCCGCCGAATCGACGCCGAAATTCGGCGATCGCCGTTCCTACCAGATGGATCCGCCCAACGGCGACGAGGCGATTCGCGAAGTCGCGCTCGACCTCGAAGAGGGCGCGGATATCGTGATGGTCAAGCCGGCGCTCGCCTATCTCGATCTCATCTACCGCGTGAAGCAGGACTTCATGGTTCCGGTCGCCGCGTACAACGTCTCGGGTGAGTACGCGATGATTCGCGCGGCGGGACTCAGCGGCTGGATCGACGAGGAACGCGTCGTGATGGAGGTGCTGACCTCGATTCGCCGCGCCGGCGCCGACATGATCCTTACCTACTTCGCAACCGACGCCGCCCGCCGCCTGAATTCCTAGACGCGCAAGCGTCCCGGCGCGAAACTGCCTTGTCGGCACGCGCGTGCGACGATGCGTGCTCGGTTACGCAAACGTTCGCTCGGCACGGAGGAACTTCGATGGATGTCATTATTCGGCAGCTCGGGGAATCCGATCTCGACGAGGCCGATCGGATAATGCGCCTTGCGTTCGGCACGTTTATCGGCCTGCCCGATCCGATGCGGTTTGGGGGCGACGCGCAGTTGGTGCGAACGCGATGGCGCGCGCGTCCCGACGCGACGCTCGGCGCCGAGATGGAAGGGCGGCTGGTCGGCTCGAACTTCGCCGCGGATTGGGGCGCGGTCGGTTTCTTCGGCCCGATTTCGGTCGAACCGGAGCTGTGGAACCGGAAAGTCGCGCAACAGCTCCTGGAACCGACGATGGATCTGTTCGCGAAGTGGGGCACCCGGCATGTCGGGCTTTTCACCTTCGCGCAGAGCGCAAAACATGTCGGGCTCTACCAGAAATTCGGGTTCTGGGCACGGTTTCTAACCGCCATCATGGCCTGCCCGGTCAAGGCGCGCCCGACCGGGCCGGGCGTCTCGAAGTTCTCCGAAGTCGCTGGCGGCCAAAGGCACGAAGCGCTCGCGCGATGCCGCGAGCTGTGCGGCGCGGTGCTGGAAGGACTCGACCTGGGCCGGGAAATCGTCGCGGTCGAAACGCAGCGTCTCGGCGATACGTTGATGATCGGCGACGGCTCGCGGCTCGACGCGCTTGCGCTGTGCCACGTGGGAGCGGGCACCGAAGCGGGCAGCAATACCTGTTACGTGAAGTTCGGCGCGGTTCGTCCCGGCTCGGATGCGCCGCGGAACTTCGAGCGCCTGCTCAACGCGTGCGAGGCTTTCGCGTCGGCGCGCGTCGTCTCGCGGGTTTTCGCGGGCGTCAATATGGCGCGCCATGACGCGTATCGGCAGATGATCGCGCGCGGGTTTCGCACCGAGATCCAGGGCGTCATGATGAATCGCGACAACGCCCCCGGATACAACCGTCCCGACTCGTTCGTGCTCGACGACTGGCGCTAGGCGCACACGCCGCAACCCAGGGCGCGGCTCATTCGCCGCTTCGGCGCGAGGGGCGCAGGTTGCTCTCGTAATACGGGCGCATCGCACGCAGCGCGCGCATCTGATGGTACGCGAGTTCGTCGTCGGGGTAGCGATGCTCGGGGCCGAGCACGCACGCGACCCGCGCGGCGCATCGCGGAGCGCATTCCGTTTCGCGCTCGACGCGATGCGTCAGGCATCGCGGAATGTCCCATCCCACGGGATGACTTACCGCGCCGGCAGGGCATGCGCTCACACAGGTGCGCGCGGCGCATCGCGGGCAGGGATCGAATCCTGTTGCCGCGCCGGGTGCGTCAAGTTCTTCTTCGAGCAAAAGCGCGGCGCGAAACGCTATCCACGGACCGAAAACCGGATGCACCACGACGCCGACGATACTCGGTCCGCCGAGTCCGGCGACTTTGCCCAGTTCCATGAAATTCAGCGTCGGGCCTCCGCCCATGAACGGATAGACGATCGTGTGCGCGATGCCCGCGTCCGAAAGCGCGGGACATATCTCGTTCTCGACAATAGCCGCGGTGAAGTCGTCGAGCGGATTGTCGCGTTCGAGCCATCCTGGATTTTCGCGCGCATGTCGCTGGAACGCCTTCCAGAAAGCGCCGCCGCCGTTTCCGATCGCAATGATTGAGCGGGCGCGCGGCGAAAGAAGCGTCGAGCGCGCCCCGGGCTTGACCACGGCGTCGTAGCGGCGCGATGGAACCGCGGCCACCAGATTCAGTCCGCGGCGCCCGGCGAGCGTCCGGATCATTTCGAGCGTTTCGCCCATCGAGGCAATGGTATCCGAGCCCGCCCGCCGCTGTAAGCGGATTCCGCTGCTGGTCGAACGAGCTGGAAGGAGGCGACATCAAGGGGCCTGGCCAACGGTTCCCTTGTGTCATTCTGAGCGAGTCTGCGAAGCGAAGAATCTCATTCCGCCCAGCTTCGGTGGCATGAGATCCTTCGCTGGGGTTCAGGATGACACGGAAGAATAATGACCCACGACCCTAGGCTATCTTGTAAGTCACCAGCGCGTCGGCGACGAGCGCGTCTGCACGGTCGCGAATCTCCACGTTGACGCTCGCAAGCCGCTTACCGCGCCGCCTGACGATTGCCCGTGCGACGAGATCGCTCTGTATTCCCGGCCCGGTGTAATTCACGGTCATCGAGACGGTCGCGCTGCGCTCGGTTTCGAGCAGGGTCCAGACCGCGGCGCATGCGGCGAAGTCGGCGAGCGAGGCGATCGCGCCGCCGTGAATCGGCGAGCTCGAACCGCCCGCGTTGAGAAGGCGCTCGCTGAAGGGCATCGACGCGACCGCGCCGCCGTTACCCGCCGAATCGATCCTGAGGCCGAGCACTTTCGAGTACGGAGCGCCGGCTATCGTTTCCATCGCTGATTTCACATCGCTGGGCATTCGATTTTCCTGATCCGGTGTCTCTTGTTGGAGACAGCTAGCG
>JAKAVX010000259.1 GCA_021827465.1 Deltaproteobacteria bacterium
CGGCGTCGAATCTCTCGATTGACGAATCGCAGCTAAGCGGCGAATCCGAGCCGCTCGAGAAGAGCGCGTTCGAAGGCTCGTTTGAGGCGCGGCAGATTCCCGAACGATGCCTGTTGTTCGCGGGTTCGCGCGTGCTCGCGGGGCAGGCCTCGGTCGAGGTTGCCGCGACCGGCCTGAACACGCGTTTCGGCAAAATCGCGAGCCTGGTCGCCGACGCTGGCTTCGAGCCGACGCCGCTTCAGCGCAGAACCGCTCGGATGGTGCGATGGATCGTCGCGGCGGCGCTGGGAGCCGCGGCGCTGGTCTTCTGGGTCATGCTGCGCAACGGAGCCGGGCCGGGCGGGGCGTTTCTCTACGCGATTACGCTCGCGATGGCCGCGGTGGGCGAGGAATTCGTCATGGTGCTGACCCTGTTTCTGGGGCTTGGTGCGTGGCGGCTTTCGCGAATCGGCGTGCTGGTGCGGCATATCGCGAGCGTGGAAACGCTCGGCTCGACCACCGTTATCTGCCTGGACAAGACCGGCACGCTGACGCTCGGCTCCTACACGCTGAGTTCGCACGCGCCGCTCCTGCCCGCTGTAAGCGAGGCCGAGTTGCTGGAGGCGTCGGCGCTTGCGTGCGAGCCGAACCCGGCGGACTCGATAGAGCGGGTTATCGTCGAGCACTGCGCCGAGCACGGGGTCGACGTCGGCAGGCTGCATTCCGACTGGCAGCTCGCACACGACTACGATTTCGACATGGCCGGGCGGCACATGTCGCACGTCTGGAAACGCCGCAACGGCGCCGGCGGATGTATCGTTGCGAAAGGCGCGCTGGAGGGGATCGCCGAGCATTGCGATTTCCAGGCCGGCGAGCGCGAGAAGGCGTTCCAGGCCAATGCCGAGCTGGCCGCTCGCGGGATGCGCGTGCTGGCCGTCGCGGGCCGCTTCGCCGAAGGCGCGTCGGCCTTCACCGGGGTGCGCGCCCAGGACGAGTGTTCGCTCCGGTTGTTCGGGTTGCTCGGGTTTCACGACCCGGTCAGGCCGGAGGTTCCGGCTGCGGTCGCCGAATGTCAGCGCGCGGGCGTGAAGCTCAAGCTGATCACGGGCGACCACGCGCTTACCGCGCACGCGATCGCCGACGCGACCGGTCTTGCGCACGAAGACGACGGGATCGTCACCGGCGAGGAGCTTGACCGCGCGGGCGACGCAAAACTCGCCTCTCTGGTGCGCACGAAGAGCATCTTCGCCCGGGTGCGGCCCGAGCAGAAATACGCGATCGTGCAGGCGCTAAAGGACGCCGGCGAAATCGTCGCGATGACCGGCGACGGAATCAACGATGCGCCCGCGCTACGGCGCGCCAATATCGGCGTCAGCATGGGACGGCGCGGCACCGAGGTCGCACGCGCGGCCGCGGATATCGTGCTGCTCGAAGACAATTTCACCGCGCTGGTCGCAACCATCCGCGAGGGCCGGCGGATTTTCGACAATCTCCAGCGGGCCTTCGGCTACCTGGTCGGCTTCAAGGTCATGCTGGTGGGGCTTGCGCTCGCGGTTCCGCTGGCCCGGCTTCCGATCCTGCTGATGCCGGTGACGCTGGTGTGGCTCGAGCTTATCGTGCATCCGGTCTCGGCGCTCCTGTTCGAAGGAAGGATGCCCGAGGGCGACGTGATGGCGCGTCCGCCGCTCGACCCGGCGCGTCCGATTCTGGCGGGCGGCTCGGCGCTGGTCTCGGCGGTGAGCGGGGCGATGCTGGCCGCGGGCGCGCTCGGCATTTACGTTTCGCTGCTCGGGCACGGCGAGGCTTACGCGCGGTCGGCGGCAATGGTGGTCGCGGTTGCGGGGAGCCTGCTGCTGGTGTGGGCGGAACTGTGCGGCAGCGGCGCGTGGTGGAGGGTCGGGCTTCCGCGCGAGGCGCGTTTCTGGGTCGTGACGGCGACGATCGCGCTCAGCCTGCCCATTTTCATGGAAGCGAGGCCGATCGCCGCGGTGCTTGAGATCGGTCCGCTCGAGAAGCGGCACTGGATGGTGGCGATTGCGCTCGCATTTGCCGCGGTCGGATGGCGAAGCCCGGGCGCCCGCGCACGGTCCTGACGACTGGCGCGCAAGTCGCGCGCGGGGCGAGAGCTATTCGAGCCCGTACTTGGCGATCTTCGCGTAGAGTTTCTTGCGCGAAATCCTGAGCAGCTTTGCCGCCCGCGCCTTGTTGCCTTCGGTCATCGCGAGCGTGCGCCTGATAAGGTCGCGCTCCACGTCCGCGAAGGTCGCCACTCCGTTGGGCGCCGTCGCGGCCGCATGCTGGGTGGGCACCGGGTGTAACCCCGGTTCCGAGGCCAGTGCGGGCGGCAGATCGACCATCCGCAGCGTGGCGGAGCGTCCGAAGGTGAACGCGCTTTCAATCGAGTTGGAGAGTTCGCGCACGTTGCCCGGCCACGAATAACGCTTCATCGCTTCCACCGCGTCCTCTTCGATTCCCACCACGAGCGGCGTGCGATGCAGTTTTTCGTTGAAGAGCACGACGAAATGCTGGGCGAGCAAAGGCACGTCGCCGAGCCGCTCGCGAAGCGGCGGCACGTGGAGCACGCTCGCCTGCAGCCGGTAGTAAAGATCCTGGCGAAGCTGCCCCGCTTCCACCGCCTGCTCGGGGTCGCGGTTGGTGGACGCGATGAGTCTCACGTCGACCGGAACTTCCCGGGTCGAGCCAACCGGCCGCACGGTCCGCTCCTGGATCGCGCGCAAAAGCTTCGATTGCGTCTCCGCGCTCATCTCGGTGATCTCGTCCAGGAACAGCGTCCCGCCCTCGGCGGCCCGGAACAGCCCCAGGTACTCGGTGTTCGCCCCGCTGAACGCGCCGCGCTTGTAGCCGAACAATTCGCTCTCGATCAGATCCTTGGGCAGCGCCGCGCAGTTGAGCGCGACGAACGGCGCCGACGGCTCCGGCCCGCATTCGTGAATCGCGCGCGCGACCAGCTCCTTGCCGGTCCCGCTCTCGCCCACCACCAGCACCGTGCCGCGGGTCTGTCCCGCCGCCTCGATTCGCTCGTACACCCGGCGCATCACCGGACTTGCCCCCACCAGTCCGTGGAAGCTCGTCCGCTGCTCGACCGGCGCCCTTGCGGCGTCGCGTTCCAACGCTTGAAGACGCGCACCGGCAAGCGCCGATTCTGAACGCACGTAGGCGTCGACGAGCAGGATGATGCGTACGTGGCTCAGGCGGTCGAACGTTGAGTAGAGCCAGAGGGGATTATCAGAGCTGCGGGGGAAGACGGACTGGGCCGCCTCTTCGAAGAGATGCAGCGACGCGATTATCTCCTGGAGCGGAACCTTGCGCGCGGCGAGCGAATCACCAAGTTCGTGAAGAGCGCGCGCGTAACCATCGATGTCGCGATGGATCAGGCTATTCTGGTTGCGCACGATCGCCGACTCGAAGATACTGCGGAACTCATTCTCCGAGAGCGTGCGGCGGTCTCCGAAATGGAGAACGTACAGCCTGTACCAATTGCTGACCACCTCGGGAGCCCGATCGCGGATCGCTTCGAGCACGGGGCGAAGTTTCTCGAGATCGCTGTCCCAGAGAAGATGAAAGTACTGCGGGAGTACGCGGGGAGTTTCGGACTCCTCCGATACCTTCAACGATTTCTGGCCAGAGCCTTTTCCAGGACGCATAACGCTCCAAGTCGGTTCTGGCCGCGACGATCTAAAGCGGCGCGGCGAAAATAAAGATCGTTAGGGCCTCAGTCTAGGCAGTATGGAGCGAAAATGCCATCGGCCCACTACTGTTTTGGGGATACGACCGCCGACACGAAGCCGAAAGCCGTGGAGAACACAGCCCAGCTGCTGGCGTCTCGCGGATGTGGAAGCAGTCAGCCTTCGGTCTGAATCCGCTCCACGATGGCCGGGATGCGGCTTTTGCCCGAGCGTCCGGCGAGGCCCGCCGCCTCGAGGCGCTCAAGGTATTCGCGCACCGCAAGTCTGATCACCTTTGCGGTGGCGATCCGTCCCGCCCTTACCTGCTCGCGCTCGAGCCCGCCGCCCGAGATGATTATCAGCGGTTCCAGCAGTTCCGGACTGCCTAGCAACGCCAGCATCACGTGCTCGGTATCGTCGAGGTACTGGTTCATCGTGACCGCTTGCGCCGTCTGATGCTGCAGATGATATCGCAGGCATCCGAGACCGTACGACACCTGGCGCGCCGCGTCCTGCATCGCGTAGCCCATCAGCGTCCGATCGACCCTGCTCGGCGCGAACGCGGCCACGTGCCGATACACCGCCAGCAGCAGTCCCGCGAGCGAAAGGTTTATCGAGAGCGAGCCCTGCGGATAGGTGTCCGCCCAGAGCCATTCCTTGAGTCCCTGCTCGGCTGACACGCTGGCCCGCCCGAGACCTGCGCCGCCGTAAAGCGCGCGCTTGCGAAACGCTTCGAGCAGGCGCGACGCGTCGAGCATCTGCGCACACATGAAGCTCTTGAGCTCGATCAGGTCCTGGTTGACGAGCGGAACCCATCGCGAGGGAAAATCCAGGCTCACCAGAGCGCATTCCTGGAAGAACGTGTAGAGTTGCGCGCAGGCGGCTTCGATCTCGTGAGGCAGCGGATTCCTGTCGAGTTCGGTCCACGGCACGTCGACCGCCGGCGCCCATCGGCGCGACTTCGCCTCTTCGTAAAGCGCGGTCACGTTGTCGGACCATACGTCCGACTTGCGGTTGAGCACGTAGCCCATGTCGGGCAGCTTGCCGACCTTCTCGCTGCCCCGCGCCACCATCGCCTGGTTGTCGCGTATGTACTCGGGGATTTTGCTGTACCCGTACGAGCCGATATCGAGATCCTCGTAGGTGAGGCCGCGGCGCAGGTCGCGCGGCTTGCCCTTGATCTTCTCGGTGCGGGCGTCGTACCAGCCGAGGCCGAGATTCCCGGCCATCACCTGGTTCATCTTCTCCAGGACTTCCTGGTCCTGCGTGTAATCCTTGTCAGCGTAGAAAGCCACGGCTCGCCGTCGACCTCGTCAAACCTTG
>JAKAVX010000260.1 GCA_021827465.1 Deltaproteobacteria bacterium
CGGGACGTCAGAGGACAGAAAGTGCCTGCAGAGCGGCGCGCACGGTTCGGCCCGTGTAGAGCACGTCATCGACGAGGATGACGCGCTTGCCATCGAGCGGAAACGGAACGTTGCGTCCGAGCAGGCGCGGATCGCCCGGTTCTCCCTTCTGGTCGTCGCGATAGGACGAGATGTCGAGGGTTCCCAGCGGAATTTCGCCCGCGCCCGCTTCGCGAATCGCGGCGGCGAGCCGGCTCGCGAGGGTTGCCCCGCGACGCAGAATACCAACCATGACTATCCCGTCAGCGTGGTTGCGCTCGGTAATTTCATGAGCGAGGCGCTTGACCGCGCGCGCCACGGCCTCCGCGTCGCACGCGACTGTGGTTTTCGGAGTCATGGCGTCGGGCGAAAAAATACCCGACCGCAGGCGCAGCCGGGCTGGTTTGAATGCAGAATCATCTTCATGGACCTTTCCGCCCTCTCTGTGGCGGGTTAAAGGTTCTGCATCTTTTGTACAGAGCGCTCGCGCTTGGATCAAGCTGGCGGGCGCGCTATCAGACGCTCGGCTGCCATTCCCAGCGAAGCGAGTCCGCGAGCAACCTAACCCCAAGCCCGTTCCCTGAAGGAAAGGGTCGCCAATACCCGGGATTTCGCGCGGCAAACCTTTGCCGCTTACTTGCCAGAGTTCCCAACTAAGGGGCCGCAAGGAATAGCGGCTGGGTCGGTCGCCGGCGCTGAGGATAACGAAAGATTATGCGCGGTTTCAGGCGCGGCTGCGGTGCTGCTCGACCTTCTTGAGCCGCTGATCCTGGTCGCGCACCTGCACCGTGATCCGATCGTCGAAGCGCTCGAACTTGCGCGCGAGTCCGTCGAGCGTCTTGTTGGTCTGCTTGATATCGCCGCCGAGCTTCTTTTCAGTCGCTTCGCCGGAGGCCCGGATTTCACGCTTGAGCTCGCGAATCGTCTCGATCAGCTCGCGCGGCACCGCGGTTTCCGCCGCTTTGCGCCGCGCGTTTTTCCCGGCGCCCGCCGCTCCGGCTTCTTCGACGGCGCCGGCCTCGACCGCGATCGCGGCGGCGCGCTCTGCTATCTCGTTCTTCAGATTCGATTCGCTTTGCGACAACTGCTCGCGGAACTCGACCCGGGTGCGGCCGATCATCTCGCCGAGCCGGATCATCTCCGCACCGAGATCGGCCCGAAGCGAGGAAATGCCGCTTCGGTTCTCAGCTATCTGATCGGAAAGAAAGCGGATCTGGTTTCCGACCTCGGCGAACTGGCCAATCATGTCTTCCCTGAGTTTCTCGAGCCTGCCGCCGAAGCCGGATACGGCCTCAACCACGAGTTCGAACCTCGAGCCAATTTCCTCCAGCATCGTGCCGATTCTGGCCAGTGCTTCGTCAGCCACCCCGCTTCTCTCCTTGGCTCCTAATGGATAACCATGCCGAGCCGGTCCCATCGCACGTGCAACAGACCGGATCCATCGCTCTTCCAAGACCAATAGATGAGAAACGCGCGTCCCTCAACATTATCGATCGGGACGAATCCCCAGAACCGGCTGTCGTAGCTGCGGTCGCGGTTGTCGCCCATCACGAAAATGTCGCCCTTTGGCACCTTTACCGGGCCGAAATTGTCCCGCGGCGACAAGGGCGTGCGCTCGTCGGCGGACAGCGAGTAATGCGCGTGCGGATCGGGCATCACCTTGCCGTTCAGATATACGACCGCATTTTTGACCGCGACCGTATCGCCGGCGACCGCGATTACCCGTTTGATGAAGTCCTTGGTCGGGTCGGGCGGAAAGACGAACACGACCACGTTGCCGCGATGGATCGCGCCGGTGTCGAAAAGATAATGGCCCCACGGAATTCCCGGAATCGCCACTCCGAAGAAGGAATCCGGAAGCCGAAACCCGTAGGCGAATTTATCGACCAGGATATGGTCGCCGATCAGCAGCGTCGGCTCCATCGAGCCCGACGGGATCTTGTAGGCCTGGATGAAAAAGGTCCGGATGAAAACCGCAAGCACGAAGGCGATAATCAGCGCCTCGGCGTATTCGCGGACAACGCTCTTCTGCGCCGGCGGAGCGGAGGTCTCCGCGCCTGCGGGATGCTGCTGCGACTTGGGAAGATTGCGCGCTGGTTCAGCCACGGACGCCCTACTCTCCAACCTTGAGCAGGGCGAGGAACGCCTCTTGGGGGATTTCAACCCGCCCGACCTGCTTCATCCGCTTCTTGCCTTCCTTCTGCTTTTCGAGGAGCTTGCGCTTGCGCGTGATGTCTCCTCCGTAGCACTTGGCGGTAACGTTCTTGCGCAAGGGCTTGACGCTCTCGCGCGCGATCACCTTGGCGCCCAGGGCGGCCTGGATCGCCACCTCGAACATCTGGCGCGGGATCAACTGGCGCATCTTCTCGCACAGTAGCCGTCCGCGTTCATAAGCCTTGTCGCGATGCACGATTATGGAGAGCGCGTCGATTACCTCGCCGTTGATCCGGATATCCAATTTAACCAGAGGCCCCGATCGGAAGTCCAGAAACTCGTAATCGAGCGAGGCGTATCCGCGGCTCATCGATTTCAGCCGATCGTAAAAGTCGAACACGATCTCGGCCAGCGGCAGCTCGTAGCGCAGCATCACGCGCTTTTCGTCCAGATAACGGAGATCGCGCTGGATACCGCGGCGGTCCTCGCAAAGCTTCATCACCGCGCCGAGGAATTCGTCGGGCATGTGGATAGATGCGAGGATGAACGGCTCCTCGACGCGCTCGATCTCGCCCTCGTTGGGCAAAAGCGCGGGATTATCGACCATCAGGGTCTGCCCCGCGTAAGTACAAACCCGGTACTCGACGGTGGGCGCGGTCACAATAAGGCTCAGCCCGAATTCCCGCTCCAGCCGCTCCTGGGTTATCTCCATGTGCAGAAGCCCGAGGAATCCCGCGCGAAAGCCGAAGCCGAGCGCCTGCGAACTCTCGGCCTCGCACACGAAGCTCGCGTCGTTGAGACGGAGCTTGTCTATCGCGTCGCGCAAAGCGCCGTACTGGTTCGCCTCGGTCGGATAGAGCCCGGCGAACACCATCGGCTTCAGTTCCTTGAATCCCGCGAGCGGTTCGGCCGCCGGACGCTCCGCGTCGGTCATCGTGTCGCCCACGCGCATGTCGCGGACCGTCTTGATACCGGCGACGACAAATCCGACTTCGCCGGGGCTGAGCGATTCGACCTCGCGCTCATGCGGCGTGAAATGGCCGAGCCGGAGCACCTCGCCATCCTTGCCGGTCGCCATCAGGCGCACCTTCATGCCGCTTCGGATCTCTCCGCCGAACACGCGCACCAGGCCGACAACGCCGGTGTACGCGTCGTACCAACTGTCGAAGATGAGAGCCTGGAGGCTCGGGGTTTCGGGGACTTTCGGCGCCGGAACGCGGTTGACGATCGCCTCGAGCACCTCTTCGATTCCGATACCCTCCTTGGCGCTGGTCAGGATCGCGTCTTCGGCGTCGAGCCCGATAATGTCCTCGATCTGATGGCGGGTGTGCTCGATATCCGCGCCGGGAAGATCGATCTTGTTGATGACCGGGATTATTTCGAGCCCGTGGTCGAGCGCCAGGTAAACGTTGGCTAGCGTCTGCGCCTCGACACCCTGGCTCGCGTCGACGACCAGCAGCGCGCCCTCGCAGGCGGCGAGGCTGCGCGAGACCTCGTAGGCGAAATCGACGTGCCCGGGCGTGTCGATAAGGTTCAGCACGTAGGAGCGGCCGTCATGGGCGGTGTAGTTGAGCCTGACGGAGCGGGCCTTGATCGTGATTCCGCGCTCGCGCTCCAAGTCCATCGAGTCGAGAAACTGCTCCTTCAACTCGCGCTTGGAGAGCGCACCGGTGCGCTCCAATATCCGATCGGCAAGGGTGGACTTGCCGTGATCGATATGGGCGATAATCGAAAAGTTGCGAATCAGGTCAGGCGCGGTCATCTGGTACGAACTAGCCTCGGCGCCCCTTGAAGAAGCGCAAGGTTTCTCCGATTCCGTCGCGCAGCGTCACCTCGGGCTTCCATCCGAGCAGCTTTTCCGCCCGCGCGGGCGAAATCACCGAACGCCGCTGCTCGCCGGGCCTGGCAGGCGCGTATTGGGGCGGCGTTTTCACGCCCGCCGCCTCGGCAAGCATCGCGTACAAGTCGTTTACGCTGGTTTCCACCGCGGTCCCGACATTGATCGGACCGCCGGCATCGCTTCGAAGCGCGGCCAGGTTGGCGCGCACGACGTCTCCTACAAAAGTATAATCACGAGTCTGCTCGCCGTCTCCGTAGATCGTGCACGGACTGCCCGCGAGCAACCGCCCGCAGAAAATCGCGACCACGCCCGCTTCACCGTGCGGGTCCTGGCGCGGGCCGTAAACATTCGCATACCTGAGCGCGACGTAATCGATCTCGTACTCGGCCTTGTAGAAAAACAGGTAGCTCTCGGTCGAAAGCTTGGCGACTCCGTAGGGGCTGACAGGGCGCGCCGGATGGCTCTCGTCGCAGGGGAACGCCTCCTGCTCGCCGTAGATCGCGCCTCCGGTCGAGGAAAAGATTATCCGGCGGACGCCGTTTCGCCGCGCCGCCTCCATCATATTCAGGAAACCGACCAGGTTGACCTGCGCGTCATAAACCGGGTCTGCGACCGATCGGCGCACGTCCATCTGGGCCGCGAGATGAAAGATCACCTCGGGTTTTTCGGCTTCGATAACCCGCTTCACCGCGTCCGCGTCGCGAAGATCCACGTGATGGAACCGCGCCGCGGGATTGACCTGCTCGCGCTTGCCGGTCGCAAGGCTGTCGAGGACGGAAATTTCATGACCACCGGCCCTGACCAGGCCGTCCACGGTGTTCGAGCCGATAAAGCCGGCTCCTCCGGTAACCAGGATTCTCATCGCCGCCGCGCTCGCGCCTCCTACTCGGACCGCCGCCCGATGGAATAATACTTGAACTCGAGCGCTTTCATCAGTTGAGGATCATACAGGTTCC
>JAKAVX010000261.1 GCA_021827465.1 Deltaproteobacteria bacterium
TCCGCTGCATGTTCATCCCGAAGAAGCTCAGCCCGCAGCAGGTCGAGGAAGGCGTCTGGCGGTGCACCAAGGAGTTCTACTCGTTCAAGTCGATGTTCAAGCGGCTGCTGATGCCGCCGAACAAGTTCACCTGGCAGGGCCTGACCGAGAACATGCTGTTCTGGTACGGCGCGAAGCGTCAGATCGATCCGGTCGATTACTATTGAGCCGGCCTGCTCGCCTTAAACGCTGAAACCCGCGCGGGGCCGGAGCGATTCGCTTCGGCCCCGCGTCTTTCCGGAAATCCGCGTCACGCGCCGCGCAGGTGCTTGCCCGCCGCCGCGTCCGCGTTCGATTCGCCGAAGTGCAGATAGGAGTAAAGCGCTGAAAAAGCGGCGGCGTGAAAGGCTGCCGCGTACGCCGACAGAAGCCTGAACTGCGCGAGCCGGTCCGCGCCGCGCCCGGTGCGAAGCCGCCAGACTCCGAAGAGCGAGAAAACCACGATCGCGTAAACTAGCATGCAGAGCGGCAGCCGGCGCATCCATCGCGGAGCGCCGCGCATCGCCGCCTTCCACTTGTCACGCCATCGGAAACCACGCGTCATCGTGTCGCCGGCGAGAAACGCCGGCATCCACACAATAAAGACCGCGACGAAGGCCGCCACGGTCAAATCGAACAGCATCGGCGTCCAGATTCCGGCGAGCGAAACTATATGCAGGGACGCGCTTGCGACCGCGCCCACTCCCGAAAGAACCAGAAACGGCACGGCCCACGATCGGCGCAACATGCAACTCTTCTAGCCGCTCATGAACCGGCGTTCCAGACCGCCCTACTCCGCGGACCATAGTGGGCGGTCAACAGGCGCAGATGAGGCATCGCCCGAGCGTCATTTGGCGGCGGCTTCGGCCGCGGGCGTGAAATTGCCGCACGCGGGGCTCGGCCGGAGACGGTTTCGCCCGTCAACGTGGACGACCGCCGGCACATGACGGCGCGCCTCCGCTTCGTCCATCGTGCCGAACGTCGCGATGATGATAATGTCGCCGGGCGTTCCGCGAAGCGCCGCCGCGCCGTTGAGCGCCGCCTCGCCCGAGCCGCGCGGCGCTTCTATCGCGTAGGTTTCGAGCCGCTCTCCGTTGGTAACGTTCCAGACGTGAACCTGCTCGAACGGGATGATTCCCGCTGCGTCGAGCAGGTCGCGGTCGATCGCAATACTTCCTTCGTAATCGGGGTCCGCTCCGGTAAGGGTCAGGCGATGGAGCTTCGCCCGCAGCATGATCCTGGTTGCCACCTTGCCTCCGAAAAAATCAGTCGGTACGAAAATGCCGCCCGCGCCGGACTCTTATGCCTGCAAGCGTTCGGATGAACCCGCCGAGGAGCGCAGCACCATGTTGTCGATTAGCCGGGTGTTGCCGACCCGTGCCGCGATCGCGAGCAGAATCGGCCGTTCGAGCGAAGCCGCGGCTTCCAGCGTCTGCGCGTCGACCGCCTCCACGTATTCGATTTTGATGCCCTCGTTCTGTTCGAGAACCGCCTGCGCCGCCGCGACCAGATCCGCGGGCGTGCGCGCGTCCCACAGGTATTTTTCGCGCGCGACCATCAGTGCGCGGCTTAGAGCCAGCGCCCGCTTGCGTTCGTGCGGGTCGAGGTACGCGTTTCGCGACGACATCGCGAGCCCGTCAGCCTCCCGCACGATCGGCATCGGAACGACCTCGAGATCGAAGTCCAGGTCGGCGACCATCCGCTCGATTGCGCGAAGCTGCTGGAAATCCTTCTCGCCGAAGAACGCCAGGTGCGCTTTCGTTATGTTGAAGAGCTTCGCGACCACGGTGGTCACGCCGCGGAAATGTCCCGGACGGGAACGCCCGCATAGCCCCTTGGTCAGCTCCGTGACCTCGACCCAGGTCTGCGCTCCCGGCGCGTACATCGCCGACGCCTCGGGCGCATAGACCGTGTCGACCGGAACCGTTTCCATCATCGCGCAGTCGCGTTCGAAATTGCGCGGATACTTTGCGAGATCCTCGTTCGGCCCGAACTGGGTTGGATTCACGAACACCGAGGCGATCACGACATCAGCGCGCCGGCGCGCCTCGCGCATCAAGCTGAGATGCCCCTCGTGCAGAAAGCCCATCGTGGGCACCAGGGCGACCCGCTCGCCGCGCATCCGTGCGGCCTCGGAATAGAGCGTCATCTCGCGCGCAGTATTGATTATTTCCACGGTCACGCTCCCTTGAGGCCGTAGCAATGTTCCGGGCCGGGAAAGCTTCGCTCGCGAACCTCGCGGATATAGGCGGTCGCCGCGCCCGAGGCTTCCTGCCATAGATTCGCGTAGGTCTTTGCGAAGCGCGGCACGAACGAGGAGGTAAGCCCGAGCATGTCATGCATCACGAGCACCTGCCCGTCGCAGTCGGGTCCGGCGCCGATTCCGACTGTGGGGACCGAGACGTTCGCGGTGATTTCGCGCGCAAGCGGCGCCGGGATACCTTCGAGCACGATCGCGAAAGCTCCCGCCTGCTCGATAGCGCGGGCGTCCTCTAGCAGCCGCTCGCGGCATCCGGGACCGCGTCCCTCGCGCCGGCCCTGAACGCGATGGCCGCCCATGCGATGGATCGACTGCGGCGTGAGTCCGACGTGGCCCATCACGGGGATATCCACGCGGGTCAGCCGCGCAACCGTCTCGGCGACGCTGATTCCGCCTTCGAGTTTGACCGCCTCGGCGCCGCCTTCCTTGATGAGGCGCCCGGCGTTGCGCATCGCGTCCTCGGGGCTCACCTGGTAGGAGAGAAACGGCATGTCGGCGACGACCAGAGCGCGTTTTCTGCCCCGCGCGACCATCCGGGTGTGGTAGACGATCTCGTCCACGGTCACGGGCAACGTGCTTTCCGCGCCCTGCACTACCATCCCGAGGCTGTCACCGATGAGCAGCACGTCCACGCCCGCCTCGTCGAATATCCGCGCGAACGCAAAATCGTACGCCGTCAGCATCGTGATCGGCGTTCCCGCAGCCTTCATCCGGGCCAGGTCTGGCACTCGAACCTTCGCCTGATTCATCATCGCTCTTCCAAAAAAAATGCGGGGTCGCCGTCGAACCGGCAACCCCGCTTAAGAGCAGACTCAAGAAGGTCAGCGCCCAAGCCTTGATTCGGGTCCCGGTCCAGTAATTCGGATCCAGGCGCGAGCCCAAGCTTTATCTGTCTAGCGTCCCCTGTCCGCCGTGACGCAGTATCCGTCGGCCTCGCCGGGTAAAACCTCGACGGGCCGGTCCCAATCTTTCTAGTACACTAGACGCCTTACAGTAAAGGCCGATTTGCCTTATACCGCAGGGCCAACAGTCTTACTGCGAGGCGGTTTGCGTGGTCGATGGGATGGGAACCCTGATTTGGATGCGCTTTCCGTTGCGTATCACGGACAGGTAAATGATTTCGCCCGGACGCGCCTTGCGCATCTCATCCTCAAAATCGATGAAATTCGTCACCCGCATGCCGTCGATCCCGATTATCATGTCGTACGACTCGCCAACCCGGGTGTACTCGATTACCGGAAGGGCGAGGATCGCGGGCGGAAACACCATCGCCGCAGCCAAAGTCGCCCCCGTAAGCACGGCGTGCGTCGTGCGGTGAAAAGCCCTTAACCCGGCCTTGTCGGCCGGGCTTCCCCTCACAACCCTGACTACCAAAAGTCCATCGGCCACCCGCCCGGAGTCGATTCTGTGCTGTGCCTCGACAAGCTCGGCGCCGATTTCGGAGATCTGCACCCCCGACCCCTGCGCGACGAATTCTCTGAGTGTTCCCAGCCGCGCATCGAGATCCCGGTTCGCCTGGTAGCTCTTGAGGTCGGTGCCGTTCGACGCCGCGCCGGAGGGGGATGCCGCTTGCGCGCCGGATTGCGAAGCGCTGCCGCCCGGAGCGATCTGCGGGATAACCTGGGTGGACTCGGGCGGCATCTGCTGGCTCATCAACACGCCGGAACGGTCGATCGCGGGGGTGGTGGTTTCCGCGGGTCGCGACGCTCTGGCGGGCGTGGCCGCCGAAGCGGGCGTCAACGACACCGACGGCGAAGACGACGCGCCCGGAGCCGGGCTCGACGCCGGAGACGCTTCGGGCGCGTTCGAGGGCGACTCCGCAATCGCGCCCGGGGACGCCGGAACCGCCGACGGTGAGGTGCCGCTCGAGCCGCCCGCCGTGGCCATCCGCGTCGCATCGGCCGCGGTGATCGGCACCGGCGGTTCCGACTGCGCGCACACCGGCACACACGCGACGAGCATTATCGTTGCGCCCGCAAACGCGGCGGCGGTAATTCTCCGCCTATGCGATAAGGCTCCATCGGCTCTCATTCTCGATCACGCGTCCCTCCTTGCGGAGTTTTTTCAAATGCGAACGGACCGAGCTTGCGGCGGCCGGATGCAGGTAATCGGGAACGTCGAAGTAAATCTTTTTCACGATCCCCATCACCTCGAGTCCGCCGTTATGCGCGAGCGTATCCAGCACCTGGCGCTCGCGAAGTTCCCGATGGGCGATGTATTCGCGAAGCTTGGCGTGGGGATTGCGGATGACCGGACCGTGGGCCGGATAGATGGTTTCGAGGTCGAGTTCAAGGAGTCGGCGGAGCGAGTTCATATAATCGCCCAGATCGCCGGTATCGTCGGGAATTACCGTGGTTCCCGCGCCCAGCACGACATCGCCGGTGAACAGCGCGCGTTCCTCCTGGAGATAATAGCAAAGATGGTCGGGCGCATGGCCGGGCGTATGGATCGCGCGAAGCGTCGCGCCCTCGGTGGTTATCACCGCGCCGTCGCCGATCGGTGTGACTGGTACTCCCGCGGCTTCATCGTGTCCGGGCCACGGTTTCTTCAAGACCTCGACCCGTCCGAGCCGCTCCGTCACCTGCTTGACGCCACCGATATGATCGACGTGCGCATGGGTCAGGACGATCCGGTCGATCGTGTCGCCGTGCGCGAATTCGTAGATCGGA
>JAKAVX010000262.1 GCA_021827465.1 Deltaproteobacteria bacterium
CGACTGGGGCGCGGTAGCGGCTTACGGTGCGGCGGGCGCCGGCGCGAAGAAGATAAGCAAGCTCGTCACCGCGGCGGTTCCGTACGGCGCCGCATTCTTCGAGGCGCTGGTCACCAATTACGCGCAGCAGAAACGCTCGTGGTACATGTACTTCTTCCAGAGTTCGATCGCCGAAGCGGCGGTATCGCTCAACGATTTCACTTTCCTTGAAAAAATCTGGGCCGATTGGTCGCCGGGATGGCAATGGGCGCCCGAAGAAATGGAAGCGCTCAAGCGATCCTTTCGCGAGCCCGCAACTTTGAGCGCCGCGCTCGGATATTACCGCGCCACGCTGGGCCCGCTGTTCCGGGTGCCAGCCGAGCCGCCGGCGCTCGCGCAGGCGATGTCGCCGCCGATCGAGGTGCCCGCGATGATTCTCTACGGGATGAACGACGGATGTATCGGCGCGGAACTGCTCGAAGGGATGGCGAACTATTTCCCGCGCGGCCTCAGGACCGAGATCATCGCCGACGCAGGCCATTTCGTCCATCAGGAGAAGCCCGAACTGGTCAATGAGTTGATAATCGACTTCCTGAAACGATGACGCGCCGGCGCGTGCGCGCCGTGACAAAGCCGCCGTTCGGTTACGCAGCGAGCGTCCGGCCGACAGCGCAGCCTCGGTTATCGCGCGCGATCGGCGCTCTCAGTTCAGGCCCGAGCGGAGCACCCGTCCCGGCATCGCGCCGCTCGCCCGCCCGTGCTCGTAGAGAATTGCTCCGCCCACGATCGTGTATTCGATACCCTCGGCCGGCATCACGAGCCGCCTTCCGCCGCCGGGCAGATCGTCGGCCATCTTCGCGCGCTTCGCCGAGTTGACGGTCAGCGGATCGAAGATCGCGATATCCGCCGCGAGTCCCTGCTTGAGGCGACCGCGATCCTTGATACCGAAGAAGTCCGCAGGCTCCGAGGTGAGCCGTTTCACCGCACGCTCCAGCGTAAGCGCCTGGCGCTCGCGCACCCAATGGCCGAGCAGGTAGGTGCAGTAGCCCGCGTCGCACAGCATGTTGACGTGCGCGCCACCGTCCGAGAGCCCGACCATCGTGCGATCGTCGAGGATTAGCTGGCGGATTCCGTCCTCGTGGAACTGCGCCATCGTATACTGGATATTGAGATCGTCTTCGAGCGCGAGCTCAAGGAAAGTATCGAGCGGGTCGGCGCGGCGCTCCTCGGCGATCTCGGCGACGGTCTTGCGTTCGAGCGGCTTGAGCGCGGGATTCGTGACCTCGAGCACTTCCACGCGATGCCATCGGCCGCGGAACAGGCGCGGCTTCGAAAGCTCGTCGCGGAACGCGCTCCGGAATTCGGGATCGCGATAGATCTGTTTCTGCACTTCGGGCGGTTGATTGAACACGCGGTTCCACGATTCCATGTCCGCGAACGAAAACGGATTGCGCAGATCCATCTGGACCACGAACGGCTTGGGAAGCACCTGCGGAATCGCGCCGCGGCGAATCAGCGGATCGAGCCGCGCCAGCGTGTTCTCGGCGCGTTCCGGTTCGCGCGGCAGGCTCGCCATCCCGAGCCAGGTCACCGGCCGCGTGCTTTCCTCGACCAGCAGGCGGAGCAGTTCGGTTTCGTCCTCGGACACGGTGCCGGGACGGCGCGTCAGCGCGACTTCGATAGCGCCCTTTCCAAGCTCGCGCAGCGTGCGCGCGTAGGCCGCCAGTTCCTCACGGCTCGCGAGCCGGCACGCGAGCGGACGCCCCTGGAACCCGATATGCTGCGGCAGCGTCGTGGTCGAGAATCCGAACGCCCCGGCCGCGACCGCTTCCTTGATCAGCGCCGCGATCTTCGCGGTCTCGTCGGGGCGCGCCTCGCGCTCCATCGATTCCTCGCCCATCACGAAATGCCGGAACGGCGTGAGCGGCGCGAGAAAGCCGAGGTTGATCGCACTTCCGCGGCGCTCGGCCGCGTCAAGGTACTCGGGAAAGGTTTCCCATTCCCACTTGATTCCCTTGCTGAGCGCGTCGTACGGAATAGCCTCGACATTGACCAGGTCCCACGCGGCGACGTCGCGAACCTTGGGTTTGCACGGCGCAATTCCCACTCCGCAGTTACCCATCATCACCGAGGTAACTCCGTGCCAACTGGTGCACGTCACCATCGGGTCCCAGCAGATCTGTGCGTCGTAATGGGTATGGGGATCGATAAAGCCTGGCGCGACGACGAGGTCAGATGCGTCAATCACGCGCGCGGCTCCGTCCGCGATTTTTCCTATCTCGGCGATTTTGCCGTTTGTGATCGCGACGTCGGCGCGCACCGCAGGCGCGCCGGTGCCGTCGATGACGGTTCCGTTCCTGACGATCAGATCGTAAGCCATCGCGCTCTCCCCTGAACGGCGGCGTTTTGTCCCTCGGCCGTCCTGTTAGCCGGGTCAACGGACCTTGATCTGTATCGCAATTCGTCCGAACGATGACAAGCGCGCGCGTAGCGGTCGTTCAGAACGCGACAGCGCGCGGACTCAGGCGCGCAGAAAGGGTATCACGGCGAGCGGAACCAGCTTCGTCAGCTCCGCACCCGACATCCCAAGCGCACCAAGCAGCCAGGACAGTCCGGACTCGTGTACTCACCGAAAGACCGAGGCCGATTTCGCCAGGGTTCAGATCATGCGACGACCCGCGAGGAACGGAGTTCCGCGATAGTATCTTGCGCAAGTCCGATTTCCGCGAGCACTTCGTCGGTGTGCTCCCCAAGAAGCGGGGCGGCGCGGCGGATTTCTGCGGGCGTCGAGTCGAAACGCGCAGCCGGACGCGGCTCACGCATCGGACCGGCGTGCGGATGCACCGATTCGACGATCAATTCGTTCTCGATCACCTGTGGGTCGGTCATCATCTGCTCGCGGCTCAGCACCGGCGCCGACGGCACCTGGTTCGCCTCCAGACGCGCGAGCCATTCGACCGACGGGCGCGAGCGCAGCACCCCGGCGGTCAGTTCCAGCCTGTCCTTCAGGTTTATGACGCGCGCGGCGGGCGTGTTGAAACGCGGATCGTCGATCCACTCCGGATGCCCGAGCGCGGTCGCAAGACCTTTCCATTCGGCATCCGAAACCGCGCCCACGGTGATATATCCGTCGGCGGTTTCGAAAATCAGATCGGGCGAGCGCGGGCGCACTGCGTTGCTCTTTGCGCTGCCGAAAGTGTAACGCGCCATCCCTTCCGGCCACAGGAATGCGATCACCGCGTCGAGCATCGCGAGTTTCACGTGCTGGCCCTTCCCGGTCCGCTCGCGTGCGAGAAGCGCAGCGGTAATCGCCTGCGCCGCGGTGAGAGCCGTTACCTTGTCCGGGATGATTAGCCGCATCATCCGCGGCCGCCCCGTCTCCCAATCGGCCTGGATATCGGCAAGCCCGGACAGCGCCTGGATCACGGGATCGTAGACTCGCCTTTGCGCGTATGGACCTTTCTCGCCGAACCCGCTTATCGAGACGTAGATCAGATCCGGTTTGACCGTGCGCAACTCGCGCTCGCCGATTCCCATCCGCGCCGCGGTGCCGGGCCGGAAGTTCTGCACGAACACGTCGGCGCGCGCGACGATCCTTTTCAGCAACTCGACGCCGCGCTGCTGTTTCAGGTCGATCGCGACCGAGCGCTTGTTGCGATTGATTACCGCGAAGCTGGGCGAGAGCCCGCGATACGCCGCGCCGAGCGCGCGCGTCAGATCGCCGGTGCCGGGAGGCTCGACCTTGATAACGTCGGCGCCCTGATCCGCAAGGATCATGGTCGCCATCGGGCCCGACACCATCTGTGAGGCGTCTACGATCCGATATCCGTCGAGCGCTCCCGCCATCGCAGTCTTGCCCTTCGCGCGCTTACGCCGAAGCGCTTGCTGCCGCCGGATGAAGCTCGCTCGCGGGCGTCGCGGCGAGGCTTACGGGCGTGCTCGCCTCGAACGGGCTCTTGAGCCCGAGCCGGGCGGCGTCGATATTCGCGCCGTAAGTCTTTTCGAGATCGGCAGGATTGGCGAACCCGGTGCGCAGATAGTCAATCGTGTTAACGATGAACTGGTCGAAAATCTCGCCGCTCGTCGGCTGCATTCCCGCCGATCCCACCAGCACGATCCGGTCGAACCGATGCGGGCATCCAAGCGCGATCTCCGCCGCTATCCATCCGCCGAAGCCCAGTCCCACCACCGCGACGCGATCGAGTCCGAGAGCGCCAAGGATCGACTGGTAGACGATCGCCATGTCGCGCACGTTGCGCATCCAGTCGGGCCGTGTCGATTTGCCGTAGCCCGGATGCGACGGCGCGAACAGGGTGAAATCGCGCCCAAGCTCTTCGTAAAACGGAATCCATCCCTGGTTGCCGATATCGTGATGCATCACGAGGAGCGGCGCGCCGCTTCCGCCGCTTATCACTTCGATCTTCAAGCCGGCGGCTTCGACGAAACGCTCGCTGGGATTTGCGGAACTCACAGGCATTCTCCTCAACCGGCTCGAATCGCAAATTGACCCAACCCTCCATAGTTGTAAAGTCCCGACGCGCCTCGCGCCGGTTCAGCCCCGCGCGCGTCGTCATTACCGCGCGGGCCTGTCGCCGCGGGCGAACTCTCCGTGATAGGAAGGTACCCAGGCGACGCGCAACGCAAGGAAAGGATCTCATGGCTGCCGAACGGACTCGCAAGATTGAATTCGGCCTCTGGTACGACTTCCGCAATCCGCCCCGATGGAAGCAGCCGTATGATCGGCTCTACAACGAAACCATCGACCAGGTCGCATGGGCGGAGAATCACGGCTTCGATTACGTGTGGCTCTCCGAGCATCACTTCATCGACGACGGCTATTCGCCCTCGCTGATGCCGATCGCGGCGGCGATTGCGGCGCGCACGCGGAGAATCCGCATCTCGACCGCAGTGCTCCTGATGCCGTTTCATGACCCGATTCGAATCGCGGAGGACGGCGCGACTGTTGAC